>DASRGY010000038.1:0-4834 GCA_035650795.1 Saccharimonadales bacterium (SeqCode) | reverse complement strand
AGGTAACTGATGGCTAAGAAATTGGGAGTTAAGTATGTTTGCTCTAACTGCGGAGCAATTAGTTCTACATGGACTGGCCGATGTAGCGTTTGTGGTGAATGGAATACGATGCAGGAACAGGTAGAAGTTAGTACCAGAACTGCCGGGTCAAGTGGCCGCCCACTAAAAGTAGAATCTATTAAACAAGCTGCGGCTTCAAGGACGGCAAGGCTTACCACGACTATCTCAGATATAGACGAAATATTAGGCGGTGGTCTGGTGAGCGGAAGTGTTAACTTGCTTGCGGGTCAACCAGGTATAGGCAAGAGTACATTGTTGATGCAGATTGCACATAATATCGCTAAAAAGTCTAAAGTCCTTTACGTCAGCGGTGAAGAATCAGCTAATCAGGTGGCGCTTAGGGCTGAGCGTTTAAGGACGCAAAGTGAATCTCTTCAGCTGGCCGTATCGACATTGGCAAACGACATTGCCGCAACCATCAGCACTGGAGAATTCGATCTGGTTATTTTGGACTCTATTCAGTCTGTTGTGGTCAATGAAATTAGTTCAGCAGCCGGGACGGTTAGTCAAATCACTAACAGCGCCCAGCTTCTTAGTGCCGCCGCAAAAGCTACAAATACGGCTTTGGTTTTAGTAGGTCATGTTACTAAAGAAGGTTCGATTGCCGGTCCGAAGGTACTTGAGCATATCGTTGACGTGGTTCTTCAACTGGAAGGTGATAGATATGGCGGATTTAAAGTTCTCAGAGCCATAAAAAATAGATATGGTTCAACCACAGAGTCAGCTATTTTTGAAATGTCTGATAAGGGGATGGAGATTGTCGATAACCCATCTGCAGCCCTACTTGCAGAGAGACAGGTAACTGATGGTTCGGTTGTCCACGCGGCCATGGAAGGCAGCCGCCCAATCTTAGTTGAGATCCAGGCGCTGGTTAATCCGACAAGCTTTGGGTATCCAAAGCGGACAGCCAGCGGCATAGATATAAACCGTGTTAATTTACTGATTGCTATGCTTGAGCGCCGGACAAAATTAAAGCTAGCCGACAGGGATATTTATATTAATGTCGTTGGAGGTATTAGATTATCAGAGCCAGCAGCCGATCTCGCTGTTTGCGTGGCTATAGCATCAGCTAGTAAAGCAATGCAGCTTAAGAAAAATGCAGTTGTCTTTGGTGAAGTTGGATTGTCAGGAGAGGTTCGCCATGTTCCATTTTTAGAAAAAAGATTAGCAGAAGCCAAGAGAATGGGATTTGAGGGAGCAATCGGCCCAGTAATCAGATCAGGTAAAAAACCTCCCAGCCTAATGCCAGTTAATGATATCCGAAGTGCCCTTAATAGCTACCTAGAGAAAGACTAGTTTCCTTAAGGCACAGTTGCATTATTGGACTTTGTTCCATTAGCGTCCTGTACATAGACCTGTGTCCCAGAAGGCGCTTGCGTGAAAGCAACCGAACATTTTTGATCATTAGAAGTACATAATGTCGTTCCGTCACTCTTATGGACAGTGTATGGCCCAGTTCCTCCTGACCAGCTAAAGTTGGTCTTTTTGTTTGCTCCGTTGCCGGTAACTGCAGGCGTATCAAGAGATATCGGGTTAGATTGCTGAGTAGAGAAATTAACCGTAGCTTGCGAAGTTCCTTGATAAAGAACACTATCAGTGACCGTAGCTGTTACGGTGCCACTTCCACTGATTGTTGAAGTGTAGTCGCATTGCAGAGGGACTCCGTCCGAAATTGTCGTAGATTGACATATCTGATTACCATTGATGCTGATGGTAATAGTACCCGGGAATTGTGAGTAGTTAGAGTCATTAAGCGGGTGTGTTCCGGCAAAAGCAGTCGCAGAGATTGTACAGCTGCCATCACAGCTATCTGGGGCTGTTATCTGGATGGTTGGTGGGCTGTCGCTGCAATTGTGCACGTCGTCTGAACCGGAAGCATTTTGGCCTGAGGGGTTAGAGCTCCCACCAGGCGGGTAAAACACATCAACTGAGAATGCATTAGGCGCTGCATTACCGCCTTGTGTCTGTTTAGCCAAATCAGGCGTACAATTTGTTGCGATCTTTCCGGAGACTTTGTCTATTGTTACGTTTTGGTTATTACCGCTTTTTTGTTTGTACCAAGATGGGAATATGTCTGTACTTGGGCTTGGTACAACCTCACCATTTTTGCTTATCTTGTGACTAACCACAAATGCTGGTAAGTGCTGAATCCCCGGTGGCTCGTTCCAGTTTTCAGGAGTGGTGTGCAGGCTATCTAGAGCATATGTAATTAAACCTTTAGTCAGCGGGGTAGTCATTGTCTCCATAAATGTTGTGAGGGCGTGAGTTCTAGTATGGTAACCAACCCAGCTACCTACGGCATATTTTGTGCTCCAAGCCATCATTAGGCCATCAGTACTGGCTCCAGTAGTACCAGTTTTAACTGATATATTCCATCCATTGTAGTGCTGATATTTATAGTAGTTACCTACTAGGTAACTAGCATTTGGGTCGCTCAGCATACTGTCAACAATGAAGGCCGTTTGTGGATTTATAACCTGTTTAACGCCAGTCTCGCCATCCTTTGGCTGGTGCCATTCATAAAACGGTTTAGTAGAACTCTTCGAGTCATAAATTTTAAGAATATAAGTTGCTGGGATTGCTTTACCTAGTCGCGCCAAGGTCGCAACACCATTAACATGCTGGTCTAGGTGAAGATAAGCACCGTCACCAATAGCAGATGCCCCGTGACATTGATCTTCATCGGCTTTTGTTGCTTGCGTAACATCTGTGCCTGGTTTATAGCATCTGTAGGCTCCGGGCACGGCCATCATAGAATTAGCCGTAGTAATTACTTTATTAACCGAATCAATACGTTCGGGACTTGTGTCATTGGGTTTAGCTTCTAGCATAGCTTTTACAGCAGGAACGTTTCTTGATCCGGCCAAACCATAGCGAATAGAAACGGGCCCTGGGAAATTAAAGTCATAATCATAAAGACAGTTACTGTTACCCTTAGGTGGTGGCGACCCCTTTATCGTACATGGGTAGCCTGGTATCGAGCCCTCGTTATCGTAAAGAACCGAGCCTCCACCCACGCTATTATTGTCTATTAATGTCGAGTAGTCATATGGCTTAAAGCTTGAGCCAGGGGAGATAAATGCTTCATGGGCATAATTTATTTCGCCATGATCCGGGTCTGTAAAGTCTACGCCTCCTACAAGAGCGGCCATTTGCCCAGTTTGTACATCTTCGGCTACCAAGGCCTCCTCATCACCGCCATAGCGCTCTACCGAGCTGCGGTTACTAGCCACCAGTTGCTCGGCCTTCTGCTGTAAGTTTAGATCAAGTGTAGTGATAACTTTCCAACCGCCAATCTTATTCGATCCGGGTCCTTTAGGCGCATACTTGTTAATAATTTCATCTCTTGCTGCTAAGACAAAATAGGGAGCCTGAATACCGGCATATTTAGTTTGCTGTGGTTGGACTTCAGCTAAAACATCCGTCTTTTTTGCGTCAGAGGCTTGTTTTTTAGTTATCTTACCCTGGGCTTGCATTTGATCAAGCACGTAATTGTAGCGATCTAAAAAGGCTTTCTTATTGAAGAAGTCTTTGTTATACGGCGAATAAACAGCCGGTGAGTTAGGAATAGCAGCCAACATGGCAGCCTCTGGTAAAGTTAGATCCTTGGCGTTTTTATGGAAGTAATCATTGGCTGCTACTTGGGCGCCATAATCAATACTTCCATAAGGCGCGGCGTTTAGGTAACCAGTTAAAATTTCGTCTTTTGTATAGTTTCTCTCAAGCTCGACGGCAATGATCAGCTCTTTTACTTTGCGTGTAATTGTCCTACTCTGCGACCAATCCAGATTTAGTTTCACTAACTGCTCAGTAATAGTTGACCCTCCTTGTACAGCTCCACGATGTACTACATCTTGAAGGCCGGCCCGAGCTACTCCTCTTACATCAAAGCCGCGGTGATTATAAAAGTCTTTATCTTCAACTGCTACAGTAGCTTGCTTTAGATAGTTCGAAATATCTTGGCTTTGCACGGGAACGCGCTTAACAGCATCATAATCCTGCCACAATAGAGTATTACCTGTACGATCATAATAACTAATGCTACCACCCAGACTGCTGCCAGATATATCTTTAATGTCTGGTAAGTCTTTTCTAAAGTAGGCGAAAACCCCAAGCGTTATGACAAAAAGCGCCAATATGGCAATGCCTAAGACCTTGAGTGCCATTATTGCGCCGTCCCTACTGAACCAGTAGTCTGCTAACCGCTTTGGATGTAGCCTCCACAGTATCCTTTTAACGCGGGATTTAGGAAGGCCGCGCATTCTGTTTAGCCTTCGTACAGCTTTAGCCTCTCGCATTGCTACAAACCGTTCACCAAGCGAACGGTTCACTTTTATAGCGCGTCCACTTCGTGTAAGAATTGGTTTACCGCCACGATTAGGCCGCTTAGGCATTCGTAAACCCCACATATTGGCTATTTAATTTCATTCTCCTGCTCACAAGTATTATAACAAAACGCTTAGGATAAATAATCTTTCTAAAACAGACATAAAATGGTGCGTTATACTATTAACAAATAATCGAGTATTTTGCTGAGAATAACCTTATGACACTAAGTGAAGACTTAAACTGGCGTGGCCTTATAAAAGATAGAAGCTTTGAAGAGATTAAATGGTTAGATGAACCTAAGACCTTCTATTTAGGAATTGATGCCTCAGCACCCAGCCTTACAGTTGGTAATCTTGCGATTATTTTACTGGCTCGCAGACTATCTGATGCCGGCTGGGAGACAGTTTTAGTAATGGGCGGTGGCACGTCGCTTGTTGGCGATCCT
>DASRGY010000037.1:0-11000 GCA_035650795.1 Saccharimonadales bacterium (SeqCode) | reverse complement strand
TTAAACCTTTCAGGATCATTTATATCATTCTCCAGCTCTTTAATAGGCAGCCATTTAACTTTTGATAGCTCTTTTTTTAAGGGTTTTATATTTTTGATGTCGGTATCTTTTTTGGTTATAAAACACAAATCCCACTCTTTATGAGGTGTCCCATCGCGTAAAGGCTTAACGTCAGGCAACTTACCTAGGTATTTAAGGTCGGCTTTGTTTAAATCTACGCCTAACTCCTCTTTGGTTTCCCGGATAACATTATCTGCCGGATCTTCACCGGCGCCCATATGACCACCCACTGAAACGTCCCAGCAGTTGGCATGAATTTGTTTGTCGGCAGAACGAAACTGAACTAAAACCTCATTTTTTGAGTTATAAATCCATACAAAAGCAGCTTCGTGCCACAAGGCTCTTTTGTGCGCAATAGACTTCATAGCCGTTTTACCGGTCTTACTGCCTTTTTCGTCGATAATATCGACTAGTTCATCACTCATATCTCTGCCCCGGCTTTTTTTAGAACTTTTTTAATAAATTCATCCTTGCTTGATGTGTACAGTTTACGATTGTCGGCATATTTTTTTGCGAGTTCTATTTTTAAATCTTCATATTGTTTAGCAACTTCTGGATGCTTCCTTAAATAATCCCTGAATAATACTGTAACTGCAGCGTATTCACTTCCTTGTTCTGCGATATGCAGGTGGATTGTCCGCTTACGTTCTGGGCCCTTGGCAAAAAGTAGATGGATTTTGTCATTTTCACGTAGTTGGTAACCGTTGGATTCTAAGGCAGGTTGCCACTCAATGACCTTTTTTAAATCTTTAACTACTGCGAGTATACCCATTAAAGGTTTAGCTAAAATATCTGGAATACTAGTGCTTCCAACGTGCTGGAGATCTATCAAGTTAGTGCCCGTTAATGTGTGTCTTAGGAGTTTTTCCTCTTCTTTATATATTTCTGCCCATGCGGGATTATGTGGCACTAACTTAACCCTTGCTCTATGCAAGCCCAAACTCATTCTTCTATTTTAACCTGCTAAAAGAATATTGGGCTGGTCCAAGCCATTTGACCGTCTTTTTGAGTAACTTTAACAAAAACAGCATTATTGTTTTTAATATCTGATTTCTTAAGGTCATACGTAACTTTAATAGGATCAATAGAAGCATCCTCAGGGTTGGCCATATAGATTTGAGCCTGAGCGTGAGCCCCTTGGAATAAAAACTTCGGTACATTACTGAGTTTTGCTAAGTTAACTTCAACGGCTTTACAGTTTATTACTGCTTTGCACTTACCCTCTAACTCATTAACTTTTAATAGTAGTCCTTGGGTGTTGCCATTTGTCTCTGACGTGACCTGAATACCATTATTGGATTGGCTGATTTTTGTGTGGTGATAAATATTCATTTTTTGCAGATTGTTAATCTTAGCTTTAGAAAAAGCTAAATTTATGTTCCAAGGATATGGAGGGTTAGTTGAATCAGGCACATAGCCTTGCCAGCTAATTTTTATTAGTTTAGATTGACCCGATAGCTCGGGATACTCTGTATAAATTATTTTGTCATTGTTGAAAATTTCGATTTTTTCGACTGGGCTTGTACCAGTACAAGAAATTTTTAGAGATTCTAGGACTGATTTTGATGGTAACTCTTCGCCAATAGCAGCCATCTTTTTCTGACCGTTTTGGTGATATATACCCTCAATATCAAGATTTATCCTGGCGCCAGTAGTAGCGTAGCAATGTCCTTTTGAAAGAGCCTGAAAAATCGATTTTTTATCCAGTTTTTTAGCCAAAATACAGGTAAGCCCTCCGGCCGTATCAAATATGTCAAAGCCCGGATAACTAGCTCCAGGTCGGCCATTGTGGTTATCGCTATTAGCTACTACGCCCACTTCATAGCCCCGCTTAAGTGCGTCAAAATAAAACCACTCAAAAGTGCCCCAATCAGAATGGATTTCTACCAATGGCTCGACAGAGTCATCATGCATTTTTAAGTTAGCCGGTCGGCCACCTACATGAGCAATAGTTAAAGCTTGATGCTTCTTGAGCTTGCTAAATAGCTGTGTTGCGACTGATAAATCTTGGTCAGCATCTGATAAGTCGTCTAACAAGGCGTGAGACGAGCGGTAAATCTTGGGGTTTTCTTCTAGAAACAAAACATTTCTATCGCCGCCCCTAACGCTTTCGCCGGACCATTCGTACCCCGCAAAGAAAACAAACTCCCCGTTTTTAGTATGCCGTTTGGCGAGTTGTTTAATTTTATGCCAGAAGTCATTTGTTAACTCGAAATCGTTAGGCTGGATACAAGAAACATCAATCAATGCATATTTTTTGATGAAATCTAAGCAATAATCAACCGTGTTAGTGCCAACTGATTCGTTGGACTGCCAGTGCAAATCCGCCCAGTATTTTTGGATATTGCCTGGATTCAACACATAAACCGGGTTGGATATGGCTTTTAAACCAGAGTAGCTGGCTTCAATAAAAAATGGTGTTTCCGCTTTAAGGATCGCCGGAGTGTGGACAAAGCCTTCAGAAAAATTAATCGTTCTATTTTTTAGCCCAAGCTGCTTGTAGTTTTGGATCTCAAACTTGCCGGAAACATTAGAACACGGATTTCCCCACTTATCTTCCAGTTTTACCAAGAACTTGAACGGTTTATTAATAGTAACTGTAGACGGAGCTATAACTTTAAGTTTTTTAGGATTATCTGACAGGATTTGAAGAGTTGGACTACTAGGAAGTTTAATATATTTATCAGTCGAAAAAGGATCCACCATTAACCTAAATTCAAACTTATCCTCAACGTAAGTTTGCATTCTAAAGTTTTTGAAATGAACTTTTATTATCTGGTCTTTTATAAGACTGCCAGCTTTAACAAAAATTATGAAGCCGTTAGTCCAAGGCCTTTCATGTACCTTGCCTTTCAAGCCATTCTGTCTGGAATAGCCTTCTAATTTTAGGTTTTTGTTTGAACTTTCTAGTTGGACAAAGTTAAGCCCCTTAGGATTATCAAATTGTACATCCGGCACATCGCTGGAAATTTGGAATAAAACTTTTAAACCTGCACTTACGCCTAGTTCACCAGCTTTATAAGTCAGTGTGATATTCGCTGGTTGGCCAGCAAATACAGCTTTTTTACTTAAAGTCGCTGATCCTAACCTAGCTCCGTAGTAATCTTGGTATTTCATATCTATTTGACGGCTAGTCCCCCTAAATGCAGTATAGAATCCAATTTAGCAAGAGTGTCGCCGTTAGTCAGAGTATTGGCAGACTGAATAACAAAATTCTCATAAACAGGTCCGCAACTAGTTTCTATTGCTGCAGCCGCTTCGACTAATTGCTCAGCTGTCATCCCGGATGTAGCAGCTCCGGGTTTATCGGTATAGCCGGCAAAGTCTGCTGGCGTTAGAGGATCACCGTTCATATAGCTGAATGTGCCAGCTCCAAAGCTAGGCTCAACAATCTCTTTGTTTTCTTCACTATCAGCCGATTCACCAGGGACAAACTTACCGCCTTGCCAATATGGCATGAGTGCTTGCGGGTCAAATTGCAATCCGTTAGTTGATAGTCCTAAACAGGTCAAAAGAGGGTTTATTGCTTCTTGTCCTAAAGCAGTTAATTCGTAAGCGAACGGAACTACGGGGATGCCGTCAGCAGAATACTTTTGCTGCAAGCCATAGGCAAAGTGGTAGTTGCTGATAAACGTCTCAGGCTTGATACCACCAGAGAATTTTAAATTAGACTTGTAAGTAGCCAGTGGCTGTCTCATCAAGATAATCGCTTGAATCTTTTCCGGTGGATAACCGGCCGCTAGAAGTAATTCTACTGGATCAAACTCTTCAGCCGGGTTAAACGGTCCAAGCGTATCTTTAGCAAAGATTGTTGTGACGCCTTCGCTTTTACCAGGAACAACAAACTGGCCGTATTTCTTAGCACCGTGTCTGATTAATGTTTTCCAAGGTTGGTAGTAGCCCCGACTTACTTCTGGTCGACTGATCATTAACCCAATTAACGCCGTGCTTCCGCTTCGGCCTGGACTTACGGCAACAATAGCTTCCGGTATATCGTCTGGATCTTCAGGCAGAACCGTATTTTCAACTACATATTCAGGCGAATAATAATAGTCCACAGCAATATTGTGGTCAGCTCCACCAAGTTCCTGATTATTTTGTTGTGGCATAAAAATAGCCCCTTTCTACCTATTATTAGGCTTCAAGAGGCGATTTACTAAACCGCGGTACCACTCTTGTTCGTTGGCTACTAAAATCCGCTCTCGGAGGAGCGGAACAACTGAAAGTAGTAGCTAAACCTCATTTCAGAGCTCCGTTGCCGACACTCTTTGTCTTATTTCTACGGTGGACTTCCGTCGTACTTATGTCTAATGACTTTCTGGTACGCAGCTCGTCTATTGCGATAGACTCAAATGCTTTTCCGTAAGACAGGATACAACTATAATTTGTACTTGTCAATGCTTATGTTACCTCTGGGGAGGGCTCTGTTTGTTACTGATTAATTCTTTAATAGCCGGTTCAAGTTTTATGGCGTGGCCTGAACCAAAGATGATAAATAAATCATTGCCCATTTCGAACATTTTTTTAATTTTTTCCATCAGTAGCTCATCCCTGAAATCGCCAGATGCAGCCGATACTTCATACTGATAAGGATCACTAAGTGCATACATGCTGGCATAATCTTCTGGCTCAAAATCTTTGCCGGTTTCCTGTTTGTAGGCTGCTAGAGCCTTGTCTAGTGTTATTTGTTCGTCCCAGCACCTAAGTTCATTAAGATGATTTGTCAGGTCTTCAGCATACAGCCGCCAGTCTGGGGATATTTTTCTATCCTGCCTATACCACTGATGCATTTGCCGCCCAAAATAGTAAGCTAGGATCTGATCGGTAGAAAATCTGTCTCGTAGAAAGTAGACTTCCCTTACTCGATCCGGTTCTGGCGAGTTAACGGCTATGTTAGCTTGGCGGGCCATCCATATACCAAGAGTGCTTTCGCCTCGCTCAAGCGCCTGCTCTTTCGTGGCGCTAGCTGATAATTTGGCATGGCCTTCTACCAAAACTACTTTGCGTTTATTTGGGTGGGCTAAAAATTTAGACCAGTATTTTTCTAATTCTTGCCACTGCACATGTTGGGGATCGTTATTATGGACAGAACCAAAGAAGACCAATAGTTTACCTTCAAATTCGTGCTCTATAACGTACGGTTTATCCGGTTCACGGTCTTCATAAACTTTCTGCACCTGCTGCGGCGTCAGCATCTTTCTCATATTTACTTCTTATCAGCTTCTGGCTTGATAAACTCCATTAGCTGGAATACTGGGTCGTTCGGATATTCTTGGTATCTTGGTGCTAGTCTCAGGAAGAGGTCTGTAGGAATCATCGGTATTGTTTTTACTAATTGTAGTCCTTCTGCTTGAGCAGTGCGCTTAAAAAGAGGCACGGACCTGATGATGTCTGCAATATCTACCTTAAGACTTGGGCGTCGCGTAAATACAACTGCCTCGTCTTCAGACACTCTGTCGATCTCCAGCTCGTAATCAAACCTAGTCATAGTAAACGTATTTATATCTGCGGCCACAATTAGCACCCTTCCATCAGGCGTAAGAATCTGTCGCCAATTACTAAATGCACCTCTAAGATCATCAATATGTTCCGAGGCCATTACGCAAGCTATCAGATCAAAAGGCTGTTCTGAGCCAAAGTCTTCTATTCTAGAATTTACAAAGTTGGCTTTGGGGTGAAACCTCCGTGCAGCCTCGATGTTGTGCTTAGATGGATCTACACCGGTGTAGGTTATTGCATCGCGAGCTTCTACGACAGCCGATAACCAGCCCGTGCCACAACCAACATCAAGCACATCTTGACCGCTTAGATCTCCAAGCACCGGCTCCAGATATTCCTTTATAAAGACGCGTGAGGACGAATCAGTGTCGCCTTCTGGGATCCACTTAACATCCGGGCCGTCATATTGTGCCGGGCTGGTAGCACGTTCACGTAATGTCTGCATAGCTAATCCTCATTTTTGCCGATTAAAAACTTTTTAGCCATTGTAACGTCCTCTGGAATAGTTCTTCACGCGGGGCATCTTCGTAAAAACTGTGTCCCGCGCCATTAATTAGATGCCGTTCAACGCGTACCTTCTTCTGCAAACGCTTCTCATAATCTTTTCCGCCCATGACCAAGGTGCCTTCTCCTGCTGATAAAATAACTGCGGGAGTAGAGTAGCTCTTCAGATACTCATCAGGATTTAGCGACCTATTTTCTTCCACTAAAGTTCTGCTATAAACAAAATCAATTCCAGCCTTCTTCATATAGCCGTCAATTTCTTTTATGTACTTAACTTCGCCTTTATCGAAAGGTGAAGAAACGGGGTGACTAGGATCGAATAAAATCGCGCTAGTAAACTTCTGTCTCTTTGACATTAAGACCGTTAGGCCACCATAACTGTGCCCAATGACATGAACCTGCTTGGCTCCCATAGAGAAACAGTAGTCAACAATTGCGTCCAGATCTTCAGCATGAGTCTTTAGACTACAGTCCCACAGATCTCTGGCATCGTCATAATAATCATAAAAGTTAAACCTCAGGAAGTTAAACCCATGTTTACTAAAAAATTCAGCTGATAAGTACGGTAGCAAGCTGTCCATTTTACTAGCCAGCCCATGGGCAAAAATGATTACCGTGTCTTTTAAACTGCCCTTTAGCTTAGCGTAGGCTACCTTATCATCATTGAGCGGGATAGTTATTTTTTTATCAATCATAGTTCGCCCCAGTTTTTGCCGGTACTGATATCGACTTTAAGCTTTACGGGCAATTTTGGATAAATATTTTCCATTACTCGCTTGACCATTTCACAGGTAGTTTTAGCTTTGGCAGACGGACATTCCAGTAAGATGCTGTCGTGGACTTGCAAAAGCATTCTACAATTATTTTCCAGCTTTGCGGCAACTTCAACCATAGCTTTTTTCATTAAATCAGCCGCGCTGCCCTGCATAGGGTGGTTAATCGCTGCCCTGTAGGCTGCCTCACGCACAGCAAAATTAGATGATTTTACATCTGGCGTTGGTCGGCGGCGACCCATGATTGTCTCAACATAGCCTTCTTTATCTGCCTGCTTTCGTAAACCATCGATATAATCTTTTAGTTTCGGCCTAACTTCAAAATAGCGTGCGATAAATTCACGCGCTGTTCCATAATCTAGGCCCGAAGTAACACTTAGGCCATGTGGCCCTTGCCCGTACATAATCCCAAAATTTACGGCTTTAGCGGCATAGCGGTCAGCTTTAGTGACTTTTTCTACCGGCACCCCTAAAACCAAGGCCGCGGTTTGAACATGAATATCTTCGTCTTTATTAAAGGCGTCTATCATACCGTTATCCCCGCTTAGAGCGGCAGCTAGTCTAAGTTCAAACTGGCTGTAATCTGCGCTCACCAAGACATTGCCTTTATCAGCTACAAATGCAGTGCGGATGTTGCGTCCAAGTTCGGTGCGAACCGGAATATTTTGTAAATTAGGATCAGCACTGGATAATCTGCCAGTTGGCGCGATCGTTAAATTAAATGTGGTGTGCACACGGCTGTTTTGATCAACTTGCTCTGGCAATGTATCCACATAGGTGTTTTTGAGTTTAACTACTTCACGATATTGGCCTATCAGATCGATGATTGGGTGTAAGCCCCTCAGTTTTTCGAGTTCCGATGCTGCCGTGCTATAACCAGTTTTACCGCGTTTAATCCCTTCTGTTGGTAAATTCAGCTTAACAAATAGCACGTCCGCCAGTTGAGCTGGTGAGCCAATATTAAATTCATAGTCGGCATGCCCGTAAATAGTTTGTTCCAGATCATTAATGCTTTCTTCAAGTTTTTTGGCAAATTTTTTGAGATACGGAACATCGAGTTTAATACCAAGACATTCAATCTCAGCTAAAACCGGCGTTAGCGGCCACTCAACATCCTGAGCTAATTTTTCAACCTTTGGTAGTTGCTCAAGGGCTTTTAACTGGCCGTTATAAAGTTCAATAACTACAGATATAAATTCCGGGGCCCGAGCTATAAAATCTTCTGTTGGCAAATCCTCAAACGGGGCACCGTCATAGTGCAGCATACTAGTGGCCAGCTCGGTTAAAGTTTGAACGCGCAAAAGTGGATTAAGCAAATATGCACCAACCAATGTACAGTGACCGACTTTTTTTGCTTCTATATCTAGATTTCTTAGCAGTTTTAGGTCTGCTTTTACGTCGTAACCAACGAGCGGGAGTTTAGAGAATAGTGGCTGGAGAACAGACTTTACTTTTTTTGGACTTAGTTTAGCTAAATCAAGTGTATAAACAATTTTCCCTGTGCCTATGATCAGCGCCTGTGGATCGGCTCCATGCCGCCCAGCCGCCCGTGAATGAACAAAAAGCTTATCCGTTTTGCCCAAATCAAGCCCAGCCAGGGCTTTGTCTGAATCGACAAGTACGTTCTTAGAAACTTTTAGCTTAACACCACCCAGTGTGTCGGTCTCAGGGACGTCGCTACGCATGTGACCCGGTAGATTATTAAGCAAACTGCGGAATTCGAGCTGCTGCAAAAGTGATCTTAAGTGCTTAGCATCCAGCTTTGTTACATCCATCGCCTTTAAATCAAGTTTTAGCGGCGCATCACACCAGATGGCCGCAATTTTTTTGCTCAAATAGGCCAGATCCTTACCAGTCTCCAACTTGGCGCGCAAAGAATCTTTTATATCTGGTAAATGCTTATAAACACCATCCAATGTTTGATACTGCTTAAGTAATTCTATTGCCGTTTTTTCGCCTATGCCTGGCACACCCGGTAAATTATCTGAGCTGTCACCTTTTAAGGCTTTTAAGTCTAGGAACTGCTCCGGCTCAAGTCCGTATTTGGCTTTAAAACTCTCCGGATGAAATTGCTCTATGTTGGTTAGGCCCTTTTTAAGGGCGTAGACGTGGGTGTGGCCATTAACTAACTGCAATACATCAAGATCAGAAGTTATAAGTAATGTCTCGATATCCTTTTTGCGCGCCTGCACAGATAAAGTGCCCATGATATCGTCAGCTTCATAATCATCAAGCTCGTATAGCGGCCAGCCAAAAGCCTCTAGGAGCTCATGCAGAATTGGAATTTGAGTATAAAAATCTGGTGGCGCGGGTTTGCGGCCAGCTTTATATTCCGGATATAGTTCTTTGCGTTTACGGATATTTGTTTTTGGCTTGTCCCAAGCTACGGCCACATAGTCTGGCTTAAGACGTTTAATAAGTTCTAGCGCCATAGCGGCAAAACCATAAACACCGCCGGTTGGTACGCCATCCTTAGTGCTTAAATTTGGCAGTGCATAATAACCACGATAAAAAACGCTTTTACCGTCAATGATCGCTAATTTTTTCCTCTCAGCCACTTTTTAAATTATACCCTTATCTGTTAACTACGGATAATTATTGTTAAAATATAATTAACGTATGTCTGCAAATAATGAAGCGTCTAAGTTGTTTGAGATTCCAGAAGATGGAAGAACTACACTGCCTGATTTTGAGGAAAGTTCCAATCCAGAGGCTAGAAGAATGTTGCTTAGAATTCCTGGAGAAAGCCAATCGATATTTAGACCTGATGAGGGCTTCTGGCAGTTAGACTTTGGAGATTCCGGAAAAGCCTATTTAATGCCTTTTTTGAGTTTTGATAGGTGGCATAGTGACTACCCTCCTGAAACACACAGGTTCTATGTTGCCGACTTTAGTCGTAGCGGTGGACTTATGGGCTATAGCTACAGCATCCATGAGCTTAGACGACTACATAGTCCGCCTCCAAACAACCCTTTTGAGGGCTTTACCACTACAAGCTCTCCTTATACTAGAAGAGGACTAGGTTTAAGGCGCCTAGTGGTCCTAAATGAGGCATGTAAAAGATCTTATGGGAAGCCGTTAGGTTCTGGTTATTTTCTTGACAGCAGTCCTGATGCTCCCGCTAGAAAAGCTTGGAAAAACTTAGTAAGACGTGGGCTGGCTACAGTTACCAGCCACGAAACCTACCGTTTCAACCCATAAAATACTCTCTACCGGTAAAATCGGGCCCTAGTAAGTTGCAGGGCCACCACGTACTGTAAAATCTTTATCTAAAATTTCTTTTAACTGGTCGGCAGTTGCACCTTCAACTTGAGCAATTAAGGCATCATGCAGCCTGTTGGTTCTTTCATCAAAAATCTGATCTCTTTCGAACGGGGACATTTCAAATAGCTGATCTCCATCAAGATGCCATATAGATAAAAGTCTTTCGCCGTTGACTTCTTCAGAGGGTTCTCCCATTCCATGTTCAACCATGTCCTAATTATAACTCCAAGGCTGTTTTTGCAGTTTTCTTAAAGACCTCAACATCATCGCCATTGTTTTCCAGAAAAATATCAGCTTTGTCCTTTACTCCGCTAATATTGAGCGTGGCTTTGTCTCCGCTATGCCGCATTTCCTTTTCCTCCTCGGCCAGAAACTCTTTAAATGTTTTTTGATCTTTGGTGCCGTGACCTCTAGAGTAAATACGCTGATATCTAATTTTGGGGTCGGCATCTACCCAGACAATTTTGCCGCCCAACTCATGAATCCTATCGGCTTCCCAGGGGTGTCGGATGCTAGAAATCACCAGTCCTTTAAACTTACTGGTTTTGCTTTGTTCCTTATAACATTCAACTGCTTTATCTACCACGGCTCCCCTTCCGGCCTTACGGTTCCACTCAGCTGTAAGTTCGGCCATGTGCTTACGTTCAAGGGGAAGCCCAAGCCGCTCAAGTTCGGGAATAATCAAGTCGCGAGAAGCAGAAATAAACAGCCAGCCATATTCAGCCAGAATTTCACTAAGCGTATCTTTTCCAGAACCATTAGTGCCAGAAATACCAATTATTTTCATCACCTACCTACGCGCCCCGCAACCTTTCGGCCTCTGGAAGCGTAGCGAGTTTTCTAAGGGTATCATTTTCGATCTGGCGGACCCTTTCGCGGGTTAAACCGAGAGTCCTTCCT
>DASRGY010000036.1:0-7218 GCA_035650795.1 Saccharimonadales bacterium (SeqCode) | reverse complement strand
ACGATTACTCCTATGTTTTTGCTAAAACCAAAAGCCTAAAACCCGGGGATTCGGCGATTGTCTACACAGATAACGGCCATATTTTCCAATATATCTTTAAGAGTGAAGTTACCGTTGACCCAACTGATACGCAAGTATTTTCTGAACCCCAGTCAAAGCCGACACTTAAGCTGTTAACCTGTGGTGGAGCGTGGTATCAAAATAGACGAATAATGACATTTCAGCTAGTAAAGGTGGTCTAATCATGAACTTAATTGGTTATTTTATTGTCACAATAGGTATCGTCAATGTTGTACGAATGCTGATCTACTTGCTATCAAGCGATATTTACTTTATTAAGGAGAGCTTCCGTAAGCAAAACGATAAACAGCGTCGTGCTTATAGGCCATCTATTACAGTGGTTGTGCCTGCCCACAATGAAGGCAGCATAATTATTCCCACAATGGAGAGCTTACAAGCAAGTAACTACCCCAAAAGCAAGATGAAGATTGTAGTAGTTGACGATGGTTCAACAGATAACACTGCTCAACTTGTTAAGAACTATGTACGCAAATTACAAAGAAGTGGACAGCCGTATTTTGCCACTAAAGTTGTAAGACAGCCTAACCACGGTAAAGCCGAGGCCCTAAATAATGGTATGCGTAATTACGCTGACACTACTTTGGTGATGTGCTTGGATGCTGATTCATTGGTCGATAAAGAGATGATTAAAAACTCTGCTGCCTATTTCCGCGACCGTAAAGTTGCTGCACTGGCTAGCAACGTTAACATTATGGAAGATGGATCTTTGTTAAGCCTAGTTCAGCGATTTGAATACCTGATTTCTTATCATATGAAAAAAGCTCAGACTACTTTGAATATCGAGTATATTATCGGTGGAATTGGTTCAGTTTTTCGTAGGACTGTACTTAAAAAAGTGGACTTCTATGACACCAATACAATGACAGAAGATATCGACCTGACTATGAAAATTATCGCTCAAGGTAATAAGAAGTTCAGAGTTGTCTATGCTGCAGACGCATTAACCTACACAGAGGCTGTGCACACCTTTAACTCCTTGATCAAGCAGCGTTTCCGCTGGAAGTATGGTCGTATGCAGACTTTCCTTAAAAACCCAAGAATTTTCTTTAATATAGACAAGAAATATTCTAAGCAATTAACCTGGGCTATGTTACCGTTTGCTGTCTTGCAGGAACTATTGTTCCTAGTCGAGCCGGTTGTTATCACTTACCTAATCTATATAGCGATCCACTACCGAGATACATCAACCATGTTGATTGCCATGACAATCATTACTAGCTATATATCGCTTAACGTTTGGTCTACTTTACACCTTTCAAGAAGAGAAAAAGTTCGTCTGACGTTATTGGCTCCTCCTATGTACTTCTTGATGTATATGATGAGCATTGTTGAATATGCAGCTTTGATCCAAGCACTTATCAGATTGCCTAAATTAAAGCAGAGCATCAGCGGTGAAAAAACTACGTGGAAATCACCCGAGCGAATAACTGAATTTCAGGGAGCTAATTCCTAAGGGGTAGCTATGTCAAAGATTAAAACATATCTATTATCTCTGGTCTTACTGGGCTCATTATTGCTGCCAATTTTTGAGCCGTTTTCTAAAGTTGATGCTGCAAGTACGAATCTTATCCCTAATGCTGATCTTTCACAGGTAGATCCTGGAACACATCAACCAGTTAGCTGGCATACAGATAACTGGGGTAATAACACTCCAATGTTTACATTCATACCTATTAACGGTTCTACCCCTGCAGCTTTAAAAGTCGATATGGCTAATTACAGTGACGGAGATGCTAAGTGGTGGTTTAATCCTGTCACTGCTGTTCCAGGGGATAATTACCAATTCAGTGACGTAGTGCAGAGTAATACGGTTAGTAATGTCTGGGCTAGGTTCTTAGACTCTCAGAATAATCCTACGTATCAATGGCTAGGCAATAGCCCGGCTTATACCGACCCGCACTCTGTCACATTTAATTTTGTAGCACCTAGTAGTGCAGTCAGTGTAACTATTTTCCACGTCATTGACTCTAACGGCTTCCTACAGACAAACGGATTTACACTATACGACACATCCCAAGCCCCATGTAAGCCTAGTTTTACGGGCGGATTGTATAACAGCTCTTTTGAAGAAACTTGCCCGGATAATCCCAATATACCGGCTTGGTGGTATCAGGCTGTATACGGCGGCGCATCGGCATCGTTTGACTATTTAAATACCGGCCACAATGGTACTCATAGTGTTGATATTAACTTTACCGGTGGTAGTGGTGAAGCAGGTTGGTACTTTAAACCAGTTAATACACTTGCAAATCAGCGGTATCAACTAACCTTTTGGTACAAAAGCACCATCTATCTATACGCTTATGCGGAGATCACTTTGAGTGATGGAAGCACAGTTTACCAGTCACTGATGTCTGCTCCGGCTAGCGGTGGTGTTTGGACTCAATATCAGGATGGCTTTGTTACACCGGCAAATGCTAAAACGATAACTATACATACAGCTACAAGTGATATTGGACAGGTTGTTTTAGACACCTATGTCTTAAGGAAAATGACAAATTACCCAAGCAATAAATTTAATAGACCGCTAGTCACCATTAGCTTTGACGATGGTTGGGAAAGTAGCTATAAGAACGGTGTTCCTGCTGTTGATGCTATGGGCTTCAAGCCAACCTTCTATATTAATGGCGGAAATCTCGGACAGTCTGGGTACATGACAGCTGATCAGGTTAAAGCCTTATCTGCTAAGGGCTATGAGATTGGTTCACATGCCTATTATCATGATGATTTGGTATCTATTCCTTTATCTCAGGCTTACTCCGAAATAACTAAAAACAATACATACTTGTCTAGTTTAATAGGCATGCCTATTACCGACTTTGCAACACCTTACGGATCTTACAACCAGCCAATTTTAAACAAGATAATGCAGTATCATCAATCACACAGGGACACATCTGGCTTGGTGAATTACAAGTATAATTTTAATCCGCGCATTGTTCATTCAGTATTAGTTACTAAGGGTACAACATTATCCAGCTTGAATAATCTACTGCAGACTACAAAGGCTAACGGTGGCTGGTTGGTTCTAACCTATCACGAGATTGCAAGTGGTGGAGATGATTACACAATTACCAAAAGCACACTACAGTCACAGCTTAATGCGATTAAAAATAGCGGCTTAACAGTGGAGACTGTTCAGCAAGGTCTGTCTGAAGTCACTCCCCAACTCTAAACTTAAAATAATTTTGGGGCCCCCGCGGAAACAGCTTGCTGTTTTCGTGGGGAAGAGCAGTGGCAATGCTAGGCCAAACTAAAAACGCGCCACTTGTTTGCGCGTTTTTTCTTGTTTGGCTGTAATTAGCCGATGCGTGGTGCGGGATGGGGTAGTCGAAACCCCGCCTCAAGTTTGGAAAACTTGCATACTAGCCGCTATACTAATCCCGCCTAACAGAGGTAATTATATCAGGAAATACGGGCTATATTTCGTGGACTACGCTGATTCTGGCACCAAGGCTATTGAGTCGGTTAGCGATGTCTTCGTACCCGCGATTAATGGTATAGACATTCCTAAGCATCGATATGCCAGGAGCTGCGAGCATTCCTATAAGCAGTAAACTGGCTGGCCGCAGAGCAGGTGGACTAACTACATCAGCTGGCCTGAATTTAGTTGGACCAGTAATGTATAGCCGGTGCGGGTCAGCAAGTTCTATGTTCATACCGATTTTGGTCATTTCTGTAAAGTAAATAGCACGGTTTTCATACATCCAGTCATGAATCATCGTACGTCCCTTGCAAAGAGCAGCTATTGGGACGAAGTATGGAATATTGTCTGGGTTAATACCTGGCCATAAATTAGGGTGGAGTTTTTCAGTTAGGGCGACTAGTTCACCGTTATGCTTGTGGACGATAATATCCGCCAGGTCGATAATCCCATTTTCAGCCTTATATATCTGGCCAATGTCGATCTTTACGCCCATCTTTTTTAGCTTCAAAAGCTCGAGTCCTATCCAGTGGATTGGGACTCTTTTTATGGTGAGCTTGGAATTAGTAGCCACGGCTGTAGCTATAAACATCATTGCCTCAATAGGATCTTCTGTAGGTTCATACACCACATTTCTTCTAATGTTTTCTGATCCTTTAACAGTTAGAATTGGCGAACCAAAGCCCTCAATTTTAACTCCCATTTTCTCTAAGAATAGACATAAATCTTGGACCATATAATCGGCGCTAGCTGAATGAATTGTTATCTTTGTAGGAGTTAACGCGGCTGCCATAAGCACGTTGTTTGTGACGGTATTGCCTTGCTCGTATAAAACGATCCGTCCAACTGGGTTTTTTTTGCGGACAGTGACATTGTAGTGCTTATTTGTCGCAACTACACTCACACCGAACGGTTCAAGAGCATATAAATGTGGTGCTACCGTACGTGTACCCAGCTCACAGCCGCCGGCATATGGTATGCGGAACTCACTGAATTTATGAATAAGTGGTCCAAGTAGCATAAGTACACTACGGGTTCTGCGCGCGGCATCTTTATCCATTGTCTCTAAATTGAGTTTATCGGGCACCCTGATCTCTAGATCATTATTTTCCAGCCATTTAACCTTGACGCCGATGCTCTCCAGAACTTCAATTACTCTATTTACTTCCTCTATGCGGGGAAAAGACTTAAACCGTGTGACGCCTTTGTTGAGTAGGCTGGCACAAAGCAAAGCAACTGCAGCATTTTTGCTCTTTTTAAGAGTGATTTCACCCTTTAATTCAAATCCACCTTCAATCCGTAAATTCAGGCCTTCACCTACACTTAGAATCTGGGCGTTTAACACATCGCTAATTCGGCCGAGAGTATCTAAGCTTAAGTTTTGCTTGCCGTGTTCGATTCGGTTAACAGCCGACTGGCTAGTGCCTAACTTCTTTGCAAAAGCAGCTTGTGTTAATCCGCGTTCCTGTCGTATTTCATGAATTAAACGTCCGATCTTCTGGTTTGTTTCTTGCATACCGCGAGGATAATATCATGTACGATATAAATCTAACAAGTTAAAAACGTACCAAGAGATTATTTTACAACTAATTTTTTTATCTGGATTGTTACAATGATCTTATGATCTAACTAACTTAGCTTGTAGAGGGTAATATTTAACAAGTCTAGTTAGGAGTGGAGTGATGAACGACAAAGTAGTAGCAGATCTAATTGCTGCCGAGGAAAAACGTCAAAGGGAAGGCCTTGAGCTAATACCTAGTGAGAACTATGTCAGCCGCGATGTGTTAGATGCTCTGGGGAGTGTTTTTACGAATAAATATTCTGAAGGTTATCCAGGAAAACGTTATTATGGAGGGCAAGATTTTACCGATAAAGCTGAACAGTTAGCAATTGACCGTGCTAAAAAACTGTTTGGGGCGGATCACGCGAATGTTCAACCGCATGCTGGTGCTCCTGCTAATGTAGCGGTCTATTTTGCTTGGCTCAAACCCGGCGATACCGTAATGGGAATGGACCTAGGGCATGGCGGACACCTTACACACGGACACCCGGTCACAACCATGGCTCATCTGTATAACTTTGTACGTTACAAAATGAAGGATGTAGAAACAGGCGAGATCGACTATGAGGCAATGCTTAAAATTGCCAAAAAGGAAAAACCAAAGATTCTTCTAGCTGGGTTTTCGGCTTATCCGCGCGAGCTTAATTATGCTAAATTTGCCCAAATAGGTAACGAGGTTGGTGCAATGTTAATGGCAGATATAGCTCATATTGCTGGTTTGATAGCAGCTGGCGTTCTAGCGAACCCCTTTGACTACGGATTCCATCTTATGACTACTACAACCCATAAAACATTGCGTGGTCCGCGGGGCGGAATGATTTTAACAAAAGGTAAGGTAGGTAATCCGCTCAAGCCGGTGGATAAAACACTTGATAATCTACCTACACTTATTGACCGCGAAGTATTTCCTGGTTTTCAGGGTGGTCCATTGATGAATACCATTGCCGCAAAGGCCGTAGCCTTTGGTGAAGCCATGAAACCGAGCTACAAAAGCTACGCCAGACAGGTAGTAGTTAACGCTAGGCGTCTGGCTGATGAATTAATGAAGCGTGGTTTTAAACTAATTACTAACGGTACGGACAATCATCTCATTCTGGCTGATGTAAAAACCAGCTTTGAACTTGATGGTGGTGTAGTAGAAGCTACGTTAGATAAGGTAGGGTTAAATCTCAATAAAAACGCTATTCCTGATGATCCGCTGCCTCCTTTTAGGCCAAGCGGTATAAGGCTTGGAACGCCCGCTATAACAACTAGGGGACTAAAAGAAGAACATATGGAGCTTATAGCCGAGTGGATACTTCAAGCTATCAAGAGCCGCAATGATGATAAAAAGCTTAACAAGTTAAGGAAAGAAGTCCGCGAATTCTGCCTGCAATTCCCGCTGCCTAGCGATGGATAAAATCATTATGGATAACAGATTTACTGTGGTTCCAGCTGTGTTCATAGCTTTGGTTAAGGATGGTGAGGTAATTTTGCAGAAGAGGCAAAATACGGGGTTCATGGACGGCTACTATGATCTGCCAAGTGGACATATTGAACCAGGAGAAACACCTCCTACGGCCGGCGCTCGCGAAGCGAAAGAGGAAGTCGACATAGATATCAAGGAAACAGATCTTAAATTATTCCACGTATCTATCAGTACCCTAGCCAAACCATATATTTACTTTTTCTTTAAGGTCCAGAAATGGACAGGTAATCCTCAACTTGCCGACAAAGAGAGAATCAGTGAGGTAGCTTATTTTGGGCTAGACCAGCTACCGACCAATACAGTACCTCATGTAAAAGTAGCATTAAAAGACCTAGATAAAAAGGAAGTGACTTTTGCTTTTCTAACCTCAGGCGACAAATGAAATACATCGAAATAGAAATACAGGTTCAGGTCGAAAAAATAAAACCCCTCATCGATTTTTTGAATAAACATGGTGATTTTGTGGGGCAAAGCCGCCAAATCGATGAATACTTTAATGCTCCACATCGTGACTTTATCAAACCAAGGCCAGTCGAAGAATGGCTGCGTATAAGGACATCGCCTAAAGGCAATAGCATTAATTATAAAAAATGGCGCTATAACGATAAAGGTAAAGGCTTATTTGCAGACGAGTACGAAACAGCGATTGAAGACGTTAAAAAAATGAAGGGAATCCTTGAGTCA
>DASRGY010000035.1:0-2941 GCA_035650795.1 Saccharimonadales bacterium (SeqCode) | reverse complement strand
CCCTAGTTTTTTAGCAACTTGCCTAGGCGGGATAGCTAAAAGTGCCTTTTTAGCAGCAGTTTTTTTCAAGACCCAAAGCTCTTCTTTTTTAGCAATTTTGCTGACAATTTGTACGGCTCTGTTTATACGTTCATTGATACTCGTGGCCTGATCTATGCCAAGCGATTGATCTAATAATTCACCATCTCTCTGAAACTTTGCGAATAGTGCATAGTATAGCTCCTGGTCAGTTGTGTCGTCTGGATCTAATCCAATCTGAGTTAATTTGGTGCGTAATCGATGCTTGTTTTCTACCAAAAGCCTGACATCTTCGCTAGGATAACCAGATTTCTTTTCTAGGTCAGACAAAATAGATGAAACTTCTGACTCAGGGCGCGATAACAGGTGAGCAATTTTTTTTGACATCGCTAACTCAACCTCACTGGGTGATAGTTTTCGGGAGCCGATCGCAAGAAATGCTCTATCTCGGATTCACTCAACAGACCTGCCTGAGCGCCAACTTTCTGAACAACGCTCATTGAATTTATTGGCGCCCACAATAAGGCATTTTTAATATCTGCACCCTTAATGACCGCTGCCACGAATGTTGAAGTGAAGGCGTCTCCTGCCCCTGTTCGGTCATACGGCGGTTTTGGGTCTGGGTATATCGGCATTTTATATCTATTAATGCCATCACTGGCATACGCGCCTTTGTGGCCATCGCTTATAACAACAATTCGCGGGCCGAGTTCGTGAAGCTTATCTAGAAGTTCATTAATATCATCATGGTGGCGGCTAGCAATAGCTGCAGCCTCCTCTCGATTTACCGACAAAAGCTCGCTTCTGGCATAAATTTGTTTGAGTCGCTGAACGCCAGCTCGCAATTGAAACGTTCCAGGCTGGAAGGCTAACATAACAGAGGGGTGAGATTCTAACCACTCGGCTATTTGGTCATGATATTCCAATGCGTGTTGGCTAATAGAACTAAAGTAAATCCATTTAGGCACATCCACTTCTCTAAATCGCGGCCAATGGTAGTCATAGTCCTCGTGTTTTATTAAAATGGTTCGATCATCTTTATACCATAAAACATAATGGTAATTACTCTTTTTAGAAGGGTTAATATGGACAAACCGTGTGTCAACGTGAGCAGTATGCAGTGCGCCTAGAATATCGCGACCCCAATCATCACCTCCAACATTAGAGACTAAGCCCGACTTTAAGCCAAGCTTTGCAAAGGCTACAGATGCATTAGATGCATTACCGACAGCTGGTACAATCTCCGCATGATCGTATGGTATTTTTGTCCCGAAAGGTATTGAAAGATCAGGATTTCCTTGTTTGTCATATTCGATTTTTTCTTGATCGTCTTGGAGCTTAATAAAAGCATCTATTACCACGTCACCCACGCTCAAGACATCAAGATGCGACTCTGCCATAATCCTTTAGCTTATCTTAGCATAAGCGGCTATGCAGGACGAGATTTATTTATACTGTTAAAAGTATCGATCTTTGATTCAACTACTTTTTGAACCGCTTCTACAACCTGATCCATAAGTTTAATAACTGCGTACTCAGACTTATTCTTGCGCAAGACTTTTTCAAGCGTATCTCGATATGCGATGCGCATATCACTATTAATATTAATCTTGCTAACACCAATCTTGACTGCCTCTTTAAAATAGTGCGGTGGAGTATCACTGCCACCATGTAAAGAAATATTACACTCAATTGCAGCTCTTATTTGTTGAAGAAGATCAATGTCTAGTACTTTCGGCACAGGGTAAGCCCCATGTAAATTACCGACCTGTGCGGCAAATGTGTCGATGCCAGTTTTATTAACAAAATCAGCTGCACTTTCCGGCTTTGTTTGATATTTTTTTACTTCATCGTAGTCAATCTTTTCGGTATGTAGATTACTACTGCCAGCAAAATAATGTTCTTCACCTTCGACTATAGCACCAGTAAGACGCGCGGCGCGGACTACTTCTTTAGTTTTGGTTATGATTTCTTCTCTAGTGGCGTTATGGTCAGCTTGGGATATGTCAATATGGATACACTCAAATCCTGCTGTTATACCATCAATAGCATCTTTCACGCTAGGGCTGTGGTCAAGATTAATGTACATCTCGACGCCATATTGGGCCTTATAGTTATCGACTAGATCACGAACATTCTCTAGACCCATAGTATCAACTTCGGTCTTGCTAACCTCTACAAGTACCGGAGCTTTTTTTGCAATAGCGGCACGAACCACAGCAATAAGAGTTTCCTGGTTATCCAAATTAAAAGCACCCAGTGCAAAATGCTCTTTTCGCGCTCTATCAAAAGCCACCCGCGCTAGCTCACAGCTTTTTCTAATTTGACTTAAAGTTGGAGATGCCACCCTATATACTCCTAGTGTTTATGGTTCTTATGATCAAGCATTAGATTATGGGCAGCAATAGCAATATGGGCACTATCTAAGCCAAAAAACTTAATGAGTTCATCCGGTTTACCGCTTTCTCCAAAGCGATCTCTCATACCAATTCTGATTATAGGCGTCGGTAGGTTCTCGCCTAAGAACTCAGATACTGCACCCCCAAGACCACCGTTAATTTGGCCTTCTTCAGCCGTAACCACATGGCGAGTCTTTTTGGCACTGCTAAGGATAGTCTGGCCATCAAGAGGTTTGAGCGTTGGAACATGAACAACCTCTGCATTTATGCCATCCTTAGCTAGAATCTTCGCGGCTTCTAAAGCCTGGTAGGTCATTGTGCCGGTTGCTATAAGCGTAATATCTATGCCCTCTTGGTATACGTAGGCTCGCCCAATTTCAAAGGGAGAATGCATGGTTGTGATTACTGGCGTTGCTTCTCGAGTAACCCGCATATAATTTGGCCTTTTATCTCCAGCCATAGCCAGTGTAGCTTTAAAAGCTTCCAAGCTATCTCCTGGAGCAAGCACGACCATATTTGGCAAT
>DASRGY010000034.1:0-25021 GCA_035650795.1 Saccharimonadales bacterium (SeqCode) | reverse complement strand
CCCTGACATACCTTTTTTAGAAATGCAAATCGATTCTACGAGTGTTGATCTTGGACATTTAAGTACCAGCTCAACAGCCACGGGGTCGGCCAATTTCCATGTTAGAGCGTATCTCGATAGCGGTTTTACTGTTTTAACTATGAGTAATCCTCCAAGTATCCCGGCTGGCTATTCTCTGGCGAATATGTCTTCTCAGGGAACAGCGGTTACCGGTACCGAACAATTTGGGATGAACCTGGTAGCCAATACGTCACCAGCTAGCTGTGGAGGGAATCCTTCGCCCCAACCTGATAGCACCTTTGCGTTTGGCCAAGCGGCTCCTGGTTACGATACAGCGAACCAGTATAAATATGTTAAGGGGGATGTTATAGCCAATACGATTAGCGGTAAGAAGGGTTGGGGGCGGACCAACTTCACAATTTGCTATATAGCAAACATTAAACCTTTAACCCCAGCTGGGGTTTATACCATGGTTCACGACTTAGTGGCTGTACCTACGTACTAATGTTTATTACGTCTGTGATTTATCTAACAGAAGAGTGATATAAATTTTATGGCTGTGGACAATTTAAAAAAGCTGGTTTAAAAGTGTTTATGCTCTATAATGATAATAGTTTTCGAGCAATAATGAATTTTCTATTAGGGAAAATTGAATAAGGGCCAATGTCGAGAGGGATTATCAAACAAGTATCAAAGCGACTAGGTAGTTTGACGCTAACTATCCTGATTGTTGTCCTTGATGTTTTTTTGCCTCTACTCGTCCCTAAGATTGTACTTGCAGCTTCAAGCCAGTTGACTAGTCGCTCTGTGACAATATCATCCGGGATACCGGGACAAACCAGCGTGACTTATACCTACGGTTTTACAACTATCAATACTCAAAACATAGGTTCGATTCAGTTTAAAGCCTGCACAACAGCTCTAGGTGCAGCCGGGTCAGCTACCTGCACCGCGCCAACAGGGATGAACATTAATCAGGGTTCAGAAGCATCAAGAAGCGGGTGGACCGGATCCAATACGTTCACCAGGGATGCTGTAGGCGGCAATGACTGTACTCCAGCTAACAACGTCTTATGTGTCAAGCGTACTGCCCAAAGTGAAACTTTGGGAGCAAGAACATTAGGCTGGAATACACAGACTAATCCCACAACAGCAAACTCATCATTCTTTATTATGATCAAGATGTATAGTGATAATGCTTGGACGGCAGGTAATCTTGGCGACTTTGGTGTTGTGGCCAGCGCTGTAGTGCAGACATTGACAGTTAATGCAACTGTTGACGAAGTTCTGCAATTTTGTGTAGGTAGCACCCAAACGGATACGGGAAGTGGAACGGTAACAAATTCAACCGGTGGAACCATGAACGACTGCAGTAACGTATCAGGTACATCTTTAAACATCGGTACCCTTGATAGTACTAACGTTAATGTATCACCTGTTGCGAGCGGTACGAGTGGCGGAGGCGATGGACTAAATGGGCTTGTAATGCTTAGAACAAATGCGCAAGGTGGCGCAACTATAAGTTATGATGCTATCCAAGATGTTTCAGGAGCTGCAGATAATCATAAGGGCACATTAAAAGTCCAAGGTAAATCGTGCAATGCCGGAAACGTCAACACAGATGAGTGTATCGATGCAAAGGGGGCTACCCAGGGAACGCTAGCTGCTGCTACAGAAAACTTTGGCATGACTGTTGCAGCTGTAAACTGCAGTGCCGGTAGTGCTGGTGAAGGCTACGCTTGTACCTTTGCTGGAGGCACTTATCATTTAACCAGAAACACTAACTATGATGGAACGGGTGCTAATACTTACCCAACTGATTCAGGTCAAGTAGCCGGAACTACGAATGCCGGTTATGCGTGGGTAGAAGACGGAACAGTAACTCAGATCGCCAGCTCTACAGGAGGCGCAAATCCACAAAGCAGAGTCGTGGATGATGAAGCTTTAATCCTTAAATTTGCAGCTACGCCTTCAATTGTTACACCAGCGGGTACCTATCTGGTAAAAGCCGATTTTATAGCTGTTAGCACCTATTGATCTAATGTCTATGACCGTGGGTCTTAAAAACGTTGGTTATAAGCTATTGACCGTCTGCTTAATAGGGCTTCTTGTCACGGTTTCAAGTCTGATGTTTCCTAGGGGTGCTAAAGCCGCCCAATTAGTAAATCGTTTTGTGCAACTTTCTAGTGCTACACCATCTATAGCCACGTCTTATGAGCTTGATTTCACCTATGCAAGTGTAAGCAACGTGGGCTCAGTGGTCTTCGAATTTTGCGATAATTCACCCAATCAGGCTGACCCATGTAATGTCCCAACAGGTTTTAGCGCGACGGGAGCGAGCTTGTCGGCACAGAGTGGTAACACAGGCTTTAGTTTTGATGGCGCAGACAGTACAGTTAATAAAGTAGTTATTTCTAGACCATCAGCTGCTATTATTCCGAGCGCGAGCTCCTACACCCTAGATAACGTCGTTAACCCCTCTATATCTAATTACGCAGTTTATGTCCGTATATCAACGTACGCCTCATCAGATGGCAGTGGTAGCTCGACTGACTATGGTTCAGCGGCTTTTTCAACTTCCACTCAACTTGCCGTCGGGGCTTTTATTCCACCTTTCTTAACATTTTGTGTCGGTGTGAGTCTAGCAGTTGATTGCTCTTCCAGCACAGGTAACAATGTTGACCTTGGCGTATTTAAAACCTCATCGCCAAGTACCGGAACTAGCCAGTTTTCTGTGGCAACTAACGATGTCTCTGGCTATAACATAACAATTGATGGTACAACTATGACTTCAGGTAATAACGTTATTCCAGCCCTATCTTCTCCCAGCTTCAGTGCTATCGGGCACAGTCAGTTTGGGATTAACCTTAGGCATAATACGTTTCCGAATGTTGGCGCAGATCCTGATGGCCTGGGCGGTGTAGGAAATCCTACGCCAGACTATAATCAGCCTAATCTATTTGTTTTCCGTGACAGTGATTCGATAGCAAATTCATCAACATCATCATATTTCCGGCGAATGACCGTATCATACTTAGTTAACATTGATTCATCTCAGCCGCCAGGTATCTATGCATCAACATTTACTTACATCGCTACCGTACAGTTTTGAGTGAAAATGATTGATGGAAATTTTACTAATCGAAAGTCAAATAATATACTTTAGGCAATGAAGCTCTTCCAACTGATCAGAAGCTATTCATTAATTCTCATATCTATTCTATTTCTAACTTCAGCTACTGTATCAGCAGCCCAGTCTCCCACAACAAGCGGCATAAGCATCTCACCGACACGTAGTGAGCTAACTCTTAGCCCGGGCGAAGCCAGTACGTTGAAGATCATTGTGAAAAACGTTACTTCTGGCGATATCGTTGCTAAGCCAATAGTGAATGATTTTGAAGCAGACAACTCTTCGGGTAATCCAAAAATTGTCCTCCATAATCCCACCCCATTACCGACAAGTATCCAGAACTTTGTCCAAGGTTTACAGGATGTACCACTTAAAAAAGGAGAGCAGAGGACCTTGGACATTGTAGTTCAGGTGCCTCCCCATCAGTCAGCCGGTGCATACTATGGTCTTATCAGGTATGAAGCTGTCCCGGTAAATTCCTCATCGCCAACATCTCAAACGTCACTATCGCTATCCGCAAGTGTAAGCACAATTGTCTTAGTAACTGTTCCCGGTAATTTGACACAGAAGCTCGAGCTCAAGGCTATTCATGTCTACCGTGATGATAAAGAAAGCACTTTTTTCTTAAAGAAGCCAAATACAGTCGGTGTGGAAGTTAAAAACCTAGGGAATGCCTTCGCTAAACCTTTTGGAAAAGTAGTTCTGCAGAGTATGAGCGGTAAACAGGTGTACTCATATGAAGTTAATAACGCTAATCTACGGGCCAACGTTCTACCTAGTAGTAGCCGGATATTTAAAGATGCCCTTAAAAACGTTGGTGGTCCAGGTCGCTACACCTTGGTTGCAAACATCTCATACGGGAGTGGCTCGGACATCTTAGTGGCGAAAAAAAGTTTCTGGTACATCCCGTTATGGCTACTGATTGTTATCTTGGTCGTCATAATAATTCTGATCCTAGTTATGTATACAGGCTTCCGTCGAATGCGTGGGCGTCGTTATCATAGGCACCGTTTATAAAATCGAGTTGCGTTTAGGCTAAAGCTGGTTCATTCTAAGCATATGCGCTTTGGTAAGTTGCTCGTGTTATTTATGGCCTTGGCAGCGGCAGCATTTATCTTAACTATGCCCTCTGATGCGAGGGCCGTAACTCAACAATCCGGTGCCATTGGGGTGCAGGGTACGATTCCAAGCGCTCCACCTACACAGGCTCCAACAATTACGGTACCAACGACCGGCCAGACTTTTAATAAGATACCCATAACTGTTGCTGGTCTATGCCCTAAAGGCCTACTGGTTGAGGTCTTTAAGAACGGTGTCTTCGCGGGAGCTGCTGAATGCCCGAGTGGCAGTTATTCTCTTCAGATAGATCTGTTCAGAGGCAAGAATGATTTAATCGCTAGGTCATATGATTCCTTAAATCAGCCAAGCCCCGACTCTAATTTAGTAAGTGTTACTTTTGATGACTCCCTGCCACAGACTGGCCCTAGAATTTCACTTTTTTCAGTCTATGCTAAACGAGGGGCGTTACCTGGAGACCTATTGACCTGGCCAATCACCTTGAGCGGTGGAGTGGGTCCTTATGCCATAAGTATTGATTGGGGCGATAAGACGGCTACTGACCTTATTAGTCGCCAATCACCAGGCGATTTTACAATCCAACATATCTACATTAATGCGGGGGTCTACAATATTATTATTAAAGCTACTGACTCTCAAGGCGCTACAGCATTCCTGCAAGTTGTCGGTATAGGCAATGGCCCAATTAAACAAACCACACCTTCTGCTCAAGCGACACAAGTTGTAACACCAAACTTATTATGGATACTATTAATCATCCTGCCGCTTTTGCTATCTTCATTCTGGCTTGGTAGAAAGCATCAGCTTCAGATAATTCGTGATCGCTTGCGTCGCGGTCAACGACCCTTTAAGTAGACCCCTCACCTCTGTTATAATGGACGTAAGATGAAGCGAGTTTTTGTTGGTCTCTCCGGAGGCGTAGATTCCTCTGTGGCTGCCCTGCTTTTAAAGCAGCAAGGCTATGAAGTTACGGGCGTTTATATGAAGAACTGGAGTCAAGACTTACCAGGGATGAAGTGTCCATGGCAGGAAGATTATCAGGATGCCAAGCGGGTAGCCGTGCAACTTGGAATTGAATTCAAGATGTATGACTTCGAGAAGCAGTATCGTCACAAAGTCGTTGATTACATGATCCGTGAATATAAAGCAGGTCGTACCCCAAATCCGGATATTATGTGTAATCAGGAAGTTAAGTTTAAAATTTTTCTCGAGACTGCCCTAGAAGACGGCGCTGATTATATAGCGACCGGTCACTACTCACGTGTAAAGCACGGTAAAAACCCAGAGCTTTTACTAGCTAGAGATTCTAATAAAGACCAAACTTACTTCTTATACAGAATTAGTCCAGGAGCATTAAATAAAGTTCTATTTCCTATCGGCAATTTAACCAAAAGCGAAGTGCGAGCTCTGGCCAAAAAACACAAGTTAATTTCAGCTGAACGGAAAGAAAGCATGGGTATTTGCTTTGTGGGTCAGATAGGTATTAAGGACTTTCTGAGCCAATATCTAGAAGGGAAGCCTGGCAATATTATTGATCAGAATGGAAAAATTATCGGCAAGCATGACGGAGCAGTCTTTTATACAATCGGTCAAAGACATGGATTAGATGTTGGCGGTGGACTACCATACTATGTTACCAAGAAAAATATCAAGAAGAACGATATCTACGTAACAACGGATCTACAAGATGAAAGATTATGGAACAGGGAAGTCAGACTAAGTAATATCCATTGGCTTGATTCAGTCAACGAAGAGATTCATAAAAGAAGTAAACTTTTAATAAGGACAAGGCACCGCTCTAAGTTGATAACAGTAAATAAGCTTAACAAGTCAAGTAGTATTTGGACGGCTGAACTTGATGAAGATGTTCGAGCACTGACTCCGGGGCAATCTGCTGTCTTTTATATGGGCAATAGAGTACTTGGCGGCGGCATCGTTACATAGTTCTATCTCTGTTATAATTCGACTGATGACAGCGCAGGAAATTAGAAAAAAATATTTAGATTTCTTTGCAGCTCGCGGTCATAAAGTAATACCGCGGGCCAATTTGGTACCGCAAGATGATCCAACCACGCTATTCACTGGTAGCGGCATGCAACCGATGGTGCCCTACCTGCTCGGGGAAAAACATCCAGAGGGCACTAGAATTGCAGACAGCCAACCATGTTTTCGTGCCGAAGATATTGAAGAAGTTGGCGACAACAGGCATTTAACTTTATTTGAAATGCTTGGTAACTGGAGTTTAGGCGACTATTACAAAGACGATCAAATAAGTTGGGCTTGGGAACTATACACTAAAGTCTTTGGCCTAGATCCTCAAAAACTTTATATTACTTGTTTTATTGGCGATGAAAAGACTAGAGTGCCTAAAGATACAGAATCTGCTGAACTCTGGAAAAAACTCTATAAAACTGTTGGTATTGATGCGGCAGAAGTTGAGCTACCCGGCAAAAGCGGCGCCGAAAAAGGCATGCAAAACGGCCGGATATTTTATTATGATGCCTCAAAAAACTGGTGGAGCCGTGAAGGCGCGCCAAGTAATATGCGCGATGGTGAGCCCGGAGGACCAGATACTGAAATATTTTATGATTTTGGGACTAAGCATGATTCTAAATTCGGCGAGTTCTGCCACCCAAACTGTGACTGTGGGCGTTTTGGCGAGATTGGCAATAGTGTTTTTATGGCTTACCGTAAAAACAAAGATAAGTTTGAACCGCTACCTAACCCAAACGTCGATTTTGGGGGCGGCTTGGAACGGATAGCAGCTGCAGTTAATAATGATCCTGATTTGTTCAAAACCAGTGTGATTTGGCCGATAGTTGAGTGTATTGTGAAACTATCAGGGAAGCAATATAAAGACAATCAGGCTGGCATGCGTTTTATCGCCGATCACATGAGAGCAGCCACATTTTTGGCGATAGACGATGTTACTCCAAGCAATAAAACCCAAGGATATGTATTACGTCGTTTAATTCGTCGCGCTATTCGTTATGCATATGAACTTGGTATTGAGAACGACTTAGGGCAGCAAATAGTGCCTGTAGTAGTAAAGATTTTTGCGGAAGATTACCCTGAGATGAATGCAAAAAAGTCGCAAATAATCGACATATTTTCTAAAGAAGAAAAACTATTCCGGCAGACCTTGCGAAAGGGACTGAATATACTAGAAAAAGCTTTGGGAGAAGATGATGCGTTGTTGACGGGTCAGTTTATATTCCAGATGTATGATACATACGGGTTTCCTGTCGAGCTAACACTAGAAGAAGCACATAAAAGAGGCTGGAAGATTGAATCTGACTGGCGAAAACACTTTGACACACAGATGGAGCAACAGATAGAACGTAGTCAAACAGCTGCACAAGGTATCTTCAAGGGTGGTCTAGCTGATCATTCAGACCAAGTTATTCGTTACCATACGGTAACCCACTTGATGTACCAGGCACTTAAAGATGTGCTTGGCAAACATGTTGTGCAGCGCGGTAGCAATATTACCTCCGAACGAACCCGGTTTGACTTTTCTCACCCAGAAAAAGTAACTCCTGAGCAAATAAAAGAAGTTGAAGATATTGTTAATCAAAAGATTGTTGAAGATTTGCCAGTGACATGGAAAGAAGAAAAAACCGAGGAGGCTTTTGCTAAAGGAGCGTCTGGCGCATTCGGTGATAAATATGGGGATAAAGTAAAAGTTTACACGATCGGTGATCCCAAGAAGCCGTTCAGTCGCGAAATTTGTGGTGGGCCACACGTCGAACGCACGAGTGCAATTGGCGAAGGTGGCAAAAAATTTAAAATTGTTAAGGAAGAATCAAGTTCTGCGGGTGTTCGACGCATTAAAGCCGTACTAGTGTAATTAACAACTTGACTTCATTCCTTATATGCTAAGTTCGTGCTAGCATAAGCTTATCGATAAAAAATAAAAAATGAAAAAACGTCTGGCTGCTTTTAAGCCATTACCAAAATCTGCCAAGCAGCATAAAAAACGTCTACATAAACGGCGGCCATACCACAAAAAAGTCCTCTTACATCCCATCACAGTATTTTTTCTATTTCTTACAGGCGTAGCTCTAGTTGGGCTAACCTTTAAAAGTTTTGCTGCTGATATTACCGTAACTGCCAAAGTCCCTGCTGAGGTATTAACTGAGCCGGCCATTATTGAAAGCCCAACTAATGGTAGCCATACTGCAAAACCATCGACAGTAATTGCAGGCACCTGTCCTGCTAATTCGTATGTAGAACTTCTTAGGAATGATCTTTTTAGCGGCACAGCAGGGTGTATTAGCGGACATTTTGAAGTGACTACAGATTTGTTTCCCGGACTAAATAATTTCCAGGCGCAGGACTATAACTTTACTGACGATAAGGGGCCAGATTCATCAATAATATCTATTTATTATGATGAACCTGCGGTTGAAGAGCCGTCATTACCAAACACAAATACTCCAGCCTTCACATTGCTAAAGGATACGCAATACCAAGGAGTTACAAGCTCTAGTGTATTTCGCACCACAATACAGCTGGTGAGCGGTACTCCTCCGTATAAGATCAATGTTAATTGGGGGGATGGCGTAGAAGAAAACTATGTTCATAATGATAGATCACCTTTAGAGCTGGAGCATGCATATACAAAGACGAGTGTTTTTCACAAACTAAAAAGCTCTCCCATAGCTAGTATTTTCCTAGCCCCTATCTTTGGTTCTGCCACAGCGACTACTACTACTACTACTGACTACTATGCTTACACAATTATGGTCACTGCGACAGATAGCTATGGCAGTGTGTCAGTGATTCAGCTCGTAGCGATTGTTAATACAAAATATTTAACACCAGCTACAAATAACATCCAAAATGGCGGTACAAGCCATCATGCATTCAGTAGCTTACTATGTAGTTGCTTGGTTAGCATCAATCAAAATAGAGTATTAAGCTCTATGCATACATGGGTGTGGGCATTTTGGCCAGTTTACTTAATTTTGATCTTAATGACTCTTAGTTTTTGGCTAGGAGAACGTCAAGAGCTTCATATTTTAGCTAGCAAAAAGCGGTATCGTAGGCGAACGAGTTAATTTAAGGGGCAATTATCAGGGGTAGTAGACGGCTTCCTATGTTATAATCAACCTGATTATGCCTATCTTAGACAAGGCGAAGGCTTTAAAGTCCAAAATACCAAAAGTCAAACCAACAAGTAGTCGCTCAAAGCCACTTGGAGAGTATTTGGTAGCTCTAGATATTGGTACAGAATTTGTTAAAGCACTGATTGGCCGAATCGTCGGGAATGAAGTAGAAATTATAGGGGTTGGCAGGGCTCATCAAGAACTGTCAGATATGCAAGCAGGCGCAATCGCTGATATTTCGGCAGTCGTAGCCAACTGTGATAGAGCACTAGCGGCAGCCGAACGTCAAGCTCAAGTCAGTGTTAGATCAGCGGTAATTGGTATAGCTGGGGAACTCGTTAAGGGTACAACCTCAACCGTAAGATTTAAACGCAAAAACCCGTCAAAAGAGCTCAGCATAGAGGAAATGGATCGAATTATTGAACTAGTACAACAAAGGGCAGAAGAAAAAGCTCGGCAACAATTGGCATGGGAACTTGGCGGAAAAGATATTCAATTGCGTCTTGTTAATAGTGCACTAGTTCGTATAGATATAGACGGGTATAAAGTTACTAATCCGGTTGGCTTTCAGGGCAAGGATATTGAAGTAGAAATGTACACGGCTTTTGCGCCAATGATACACATTGGTGCTCTAGAACGAACAGCATCAGAACTAGATCTAGAATTATTGGCAGTGGCAGCTGAACCTTTTGCTGTAGCCCGATCTGTTGTAGGCGATGATCCAAATGCCTCTGTGAGTGCGGTTTTAATGGATGTGGGTGGCGGTACGACCGATATCGCTGTGGTTAACGAAGGTGGTGTTGAAGGCACAAAGATGTTTGGTATTGGCGGTAGAGCATACACTCAGGCTATAAGTCGCGAGCTAGATATTGATTTTAATAAAGCAGAATCACTTAAAGTTAACTTAGATTCGGCCCGTACAACCGAAGACAAGAAACAACAAATCCAGAAGGCTCTTTCTAAGACCTTAAATGTCTGGATTAATGGAGTTGAACTTGCACTAGCTGAATTTACTAAGCTTGATAATATACCTCATCGTATACTGCTTTGCGGCGGCGGCTCTTCCCTTCGAATGCTAATGGACGAACTGGAAAAAAGCTCGTGGTATAAAAATCTGCCCTTTACCCGAAAACCAGCCGTTCAACATATCCAACCCGATGAAGTAGTTGGGATCACTGATACTACCGGTGATGTAACAGACCATACGTTTATCACCGCCATGGGGCTGCTAAGAGTCGGTCTAGATACAATAAATTCTGGTGTTATAGATGAAAAATCTTCAGTTAAAGATAAACTGAACAAGGTATTACGAGTATGAGTCCAGCCGCTACCCCACCAAAAGATAAAGATACAGTTTATCTGGAGGTTGACGATGATATAACTACCCTAGTTGACAAGGTAGAATCAGCTAAAGGTAAGATCGTTGCTCTTGTTCTGCCTAAACGGTTTGCTACCCTGCAAAGCATCGTTAACATGCGATTGCTGGCCCGCAGTGCTAAAACAGCCGGCAAAGAAGTTGTATTGGTAACCAGTGATTCTGCACTATCCCCGTTAGCGGGCGCAGCTGGGATTTATGTAGCTAAAAATCTGCAAACCGCCCCGGCCGTTCCATCTTCTAAAGCTGCTAATGCCGCTGTCAAAGTATCTGCAGTCCAAGACGAAAACTCCGATGAGGTAGATGAACAAAACGCAAAACTCGACTACCATCGCTCTATTGGTGAACTAGCTAACCCAGAGGAAGAAGCAATAGCGTTAGAGGATGAGCAGGAAGAAGAGACAAAGGATGAAAAAGCCAAGACCAAAACTCCTAAAAATAAAAAGCTTAAGGTACCTAACTTTGAACGATTTCGTTTGATGCTAGCGGCAGGCGTGCTGGCAATTATAGGACTTATTGTCTTTATAATTTTGGCTATTTTTGTTTTGCCTAAGGCCACAATCACCCTCCAGACAGAGGCTATACCAATTTCTGCTAACCTTAACCTGACAACTTCCGACAGCGCTAAGACTCTGGATGAAGCTAAAAGTGTTATACCGGCTTCCTTAAAGACGTCTGATTTTACTTCTAATCAACAAGTTCAGGCCACAGGTCAACAGAATAACGGCGATAAAGCCACAGGCACAGTTGTTTTCTATAACTGCAGCAAGGACGACACATTGTCCGGTACGGTTCGCACGGTTGGCGCCGGAACTGGTGTAACTGCCAATGGCTTAACATTTATTACTCAATCTGCTGTAGATGTACCACCCAGCCACTTCAACGGAGATACATGTAAAAAGGATGCGCCAAGTAGTTCTGTCACCGTTAAGTCTCAAAATGGCGGCGCAAAGTATAATATTGATGCTACAACCTTTGCGGTATCAGGCTTTTCAACTATAAGCGGGGACGGATCCAAAATGACCGGAGGAACTGACAACGTGGTAACCATTCTAAGTCAAGGAGATGTAGAAGCGGCCAAGAGCAAAGTTACTGATCAGGACAAGACTAATTTTTCTAATAATTTCAAGAAACAACTAGATGATCAGGGCTTATATGTGCTGGCTTCTACTTTAAAAGCCAGTGATCCGGTTGTTAATGCTTCGCCAGCAGTAGGCCAACCGGCTAGTACCGCCAGCATAAGTATAAAAATTACATATAGTGTTTTAACGGTCCAGAAGGGTAACCTAAAAACAGCTGTGACTGATGGACTTAATAAACAGATTGATAAGAAGAAGCAGAAAATTGGCACAGATGACGTGCTCAAGAACTTGTCTGTGAATGTCCAAAGTCAGAGTTCGCCAACAGTGGCACTGCTAGCCGTTAGTGAAGACACAACGGCCGTACCAATAATTGATGTATCTGTAATTAAAAAGCAGGTCGGTGGAGAGAAGGCAGGGGACATAAAGGCTTTCTTAGGTAATTGGCCGGGTATTAAAAACGTTGATGTTAAAATGAGCCCCTTCTGGGTTAGTAAAGCGCCTAAAAAACCCAATAAAGTCCAGGTAATTTTGTTGCAAATTAAATCGTCAAATAAACCGTGATTGAGGCTTCGGAGATTCTTGGATTGGATATTGGGGTAAAGCATACAGGTATTGCCAGGGCTTCAAGTATTGCTCGTCTAGCGCAACCCCTACAGACTGTATCCACTGATGACACTATTAACACAATCCAGGCTTTTTTGGGTGAGCATAAATTAGAGGCTATAGTCGTGGGCCTACCTCGTAATCTTAAGGGCCAGGATACAGAGCAAACCGCCTGGATCAGAGGTTGGGTTGATGATGCTAAAGCTAAGATCTCCACGACTTTTTATTGGCAAGATGAGGCTCTGACAAGCAAGCAAGCAGAATTAATTAATAAGAAACATAGCATCTACGATGACCATGCTATTTCCGCGGCTATTATTCTGCAGAATTTTCTAGATAGCGAGACAGACCGGACATTGGCATGAAGTATAAAATCTCCAGTTTTAGTAAAAGACTTAAGGTACTCTTTCTAATCCTGACAGTACTTGTTCTTGCTTTGGCATTGGTAGTTATAGCTTACTTTCATAGTCTGTCGCCCGTGTCTTCCTCTTTTCAAAAAAGTTATTTTAGAGTTGAGTTGGGGACAAGCGTTAATCAAATTGCCAGTAATCTTAAAGAAGATGGTTTGATACGTAGCGGAACCGCTTTTGAGATATACACTAGAGTGCACCACCTTACTAGGCTTCAAGCAGGAACTTACACACTTAGTCCTTCGCTAGATGTTCCCGAAATCGTGTCTAAAATGGTAAAGGGAGACGTAGCTAAAGACTTATTTACCATCCTGCCCGGGAAAAGAATCGACCAGATTAAGGAAGCTTTTAAAAAGACAGGCTACCCCGATGTTCAAATAGAAGCTGCGCTTAATCCGGCTACATACAGCGGGCATCCTGCATTATCCAGCTTGCCTGCTGGTGCATCTTTAGAGGGCTATTTGTACCCCGATTCTTTCCAAAAACAAAGTGATACTCCTGTAGAAGTTATTATTCGAGAATCACTGGATGAGATGCAGGCCCACCTAACAAAAGATGTCGTAGATGGCTTTACTGCTCAGGGTTTGAACGTTTACCAAGGAATTACGCTAGCTTCAATAGTTGCTCAAGAATCAGGCGATTCAACAGCCCAGCCAACAATTGCCCAAGTTTTTCTGCTGAGACTCAGACAAGATATGGTACTGGGCTCTGATGTGACTGCGTACTATGCTTCTGATGTTGCCGGGGTACCTCGTACCGTAAACATTGACTCACCATATAATACGCACCTTAATAAGGGACTACCGCCAGGACCTATAAGTAATGTTACCGAGACAGCTCTAGCAGCCGTTGCACATCCTTCAACAACTACATATCTGTATTTCGTGGCTGGCGATGATGGTAAAATCCACTTCTCACATACTTTTGAAGAACACCAGGCGGCGGTACAGCAATTCTGCAAGAAAAACTGCTCACAGTAAGAGTGATTTAGCGTGTATTTTGGTATAATAAATCTGTTTCCTCAGGAGACTCATCATTAGTAAAGCAAGTTCTTTTTTTAGTAGATTTTCGAAAAAGATTCCAATTGCGGAATCTTTTAATCAACTTTATCGACCGCCAATTGTTGACAAGCAGACTAAGCGTCGTTTTAGTCGCTGGGCTATAGTTGCCGGCAATCTGATCCTTCTGGCTGCAGTAGGTATATTTGTAGTGACTAACCGTTCGACCAGTCAAACAGTAAGATCTAACACCCTTAATGGCGCAGTGTGCTCTGCAAGTTCTATCTCAAACCCGCTTGACCAGTTATCCTCAGCCCAGATTGCGCTAAATGTGGCGCAGATGACGCACTTACCAGAACTAACACCGATCCGCAACCAAGCAGACTCCGATAGCCTTCTACTGTCAGTTGTCCCTAACGATACAACAGTATTAGCTAAACCGCAGGTGGTTGCTACTGCCGAAAAATCAAAAAAGGACATTATTCATTATGTAGCCCAAGCAGGAGATACAGTTGATTCGCTCGCCAGTAAATACCAAGTCTCTGCAGATAGTATCCGCTGGTCAAACAATTTGACAGGCAACAGCCTAACTGCTGGTACAAATCTGTCAATCCCGCCGATTAATGGGATAGTCTACACCGTGAAAGCTGGTGATACACCGGCATCCGTTGCCCAAAAATACCATGCTGATGAGGGCCAAGTTATTACCTTCAACGATGCAGAGGTGAACGGCTTACAACCTGGCGACCAAATCATTATTCCCAATGGGCACGTACAAGCGGTCGTTACCTATGGAGCATTCTTGGCTAATTACGGAGGTAATGGCTATGACTACGGCTATTGTACTTATTATGTTGCGTCAAAAATATCTGTGCCTACAAACTGGGGGAACGCTAACACTTGGGCTTTGTATGCTGCTTTAAGTGGATGGACTGTTAGCTCTACTCCTCGCCCCGGCGCGATTGCTCAGACAGGTAAATATGGGCTAGGACATGTAGCTTATGTTGAAGCAGTCAGTTCAGATGGCGCAATGATAAAATACTCGGATATGAACGGTATAGCCGGCTGGGGCCGGGTAGGCTTTAGCGATTGGGTGCCAGCCTCTACCTTCGAACATTATATTTACCACTAGAACTTAAGCCCTAGGGCCTAGTCTATGCCCTGTGTCATGTTTCCTATATCCTATTTGTATGAGTTTTGTGGATAGGGTTGAAGTTATTATTAAAGCTGGTGATGGCGGTGATGGTATTACTAGTTTTCGCCACGATAAGTTTCATGCAATGGGAGGACCGGATGGCGGTGATGGTGGCAATGGCGGTGACGTTATTATTCGGGCCAGCCGCAATCAGAATACGCTGGCGGACTTTAGATATAAAAAGAAACTAGTGGCAGAAAACGGGAAAGCTGGCAGTAAGGCAAAAAAACACGGCAAAAGCGGGAGTAGTTTGATCATAGACGTACCGGTAGGTACAGAGGTCAAAGATAAATCTGGTAAATTACTGGCAGATTTTATTATAGACGGTCAGAGTGAGGTCTTATCCCGTGGCGGTAAAGGGGGATATGGTAATGCTCACTTTGTTAGCTCCACACGCCAAGCTCCTCGCGTGGCCGAAAAAGGGGAAAGAGGAGAAGAAGTAGAGGCAACTTTCGAACTTAAGCTGATAGCAGAGGTTGGATTAATTGGTCTGCCAAATGCTGGCAAGTCTACCCTCCTATCGGTAATTAGTAACGCCAAGCCGGAGATTGCGGATTATCCATTCACTACACTTGTTCCGAATCTTGGGGTTGTTGATGTTGATGAAAAAAATAGTCTGCTTTTTGCTGATATTCCTGGTCTGATTGAAGGCGCCAGTGAAGGTAAGGGTCTAGGCGATGAATTTTTGCGCCACGTTGAGCGAACAAACGTATTAGTCCATCTGATAGATGCCTATAGCGAAGATGTAGTTAGTGACTATAAAACTATTATGTCTGAGCTAGCGGCTTACCAGACAGACCTGAGCCACAAGCCCCAAATAGTGGCACTAACTAAAGTTGAGGGCATGGATAAAGACTTGCTCGAACTTCAACTAAAGAATATTAAAAAGGAAGTACCAAGAAGTACGCCGGTCATAGGCCTATCTAGTCTGAGCGGTGAAGGTATTAGACAATTACTGCGTTTAACTCTGAGGAAAGTAGAGCAAGCCAGACTAAGATCACATGAACAAAAAAACTCTAAGCAATTACCAGTTATTGGTTTGCGTGAAGATGTTACTGATTGGCAGATTAAAGCTAAAAAAGGCAGCTTTGTTGTAACTGGGCAAAAGATTGAACATTTTGCCAGACGTACACGTTTCGGTGACTTTCACGGCGAGCAGCGACTCAGAGATATTATGACCAAAATGGGCATCATGGCCGAACTGGAACGCCAAGGCGTAGAACCAGAAGCAAAGATAGTTATTGGTGACCCGATAATAGGAGAACTGACTTATTAGTATGACATTTTACTTTTATGATCTGGAGACCAGCGGTTTTAGTTGCCGTGATGACCGCATAATGCAATTCGCTGGACAACGTACTGACATGGATCTAAATTCGATGGGTAAGCCAGATAATATCCTCATCAAACTGTCGTCCGATGTCTTGCCTGAGCCCGGTGCAGTCTTGGTGCATGGTATTTCTCCCCAGCAAGCATCAGTAAAAGGGATAACAGAGGCAGAGTTTTGCCGATTCTTAACGAGTCAAGTATCTAAAAAAGACACGATAATAGTTGGCTACAATAATATCCGTTTTGATAACGAGTTTATTCGCTTTACTCTCTGGCGGAACTTTCATGATCCCTATGAATGGAGCTGGAAAGATGGTTGCAGCACATGGGACTTGCTTGACGTGGTCCGTATGACAAGAGCACTTAGACCGGCGGGTATAAAATGGCCGTTCGCGCCTAATGGCAAGCCATCAAGTAAGTTGGAGTATTTGAGCGCCATAAATAAACTGGACCATACTGATGCCCACGACGCGCTAAGCGATGTTAACGCTTCGATTGCTCTAGCCAGGCTCGTGAAAGAAAAACAACTAAAGCTCTTTGAGTACTTATTAAATCTTCGTAGCAAGGACAAAGTTAGACCGCTAGTTACTAAAGGTGACCCACTAGTGTACACAAGTGGACGTTATTCTTCAGAGTTTGAGAAAACAACCATAGTTGTTAATTTAGTCGAGAGAGCAGATAAATCGGGAGCTTTAATGTACGACCTCAGGATTGACCCCGATGAATTTAAGGATTTACCACCAAGTGAATTAGCTGAACGGTGGAAAGATAGATCTGATGCCGCGCCTTATTTCCCGGTGAAGGAACTAAAATATAACCGTTGCCCAGCTATTGCCCCATTGAACGCCCTAGATAAGCCTGGTTTAGAACGCCTGAAAATACATCAAGAATTAATCGACTCTCATCTAAAAAAATTGAAAAAGATTGCAGGATTCGGTGATAGATTACTTAAGGCCCAAGAAATAATGTGGCCCAAACGCCAGCCGGACTTGATAGTTGATGAACAAAAGGTCGATACTCAGCTATATGACGGTTTTGCGGCAAGTGAGGATAAGATCAAGATGTCAATGGTACGGGCAGCCGGACAGAACGAACTCAAAGGCCTAACCGTAGACTTTAGGGATGAACGACTAAAAGTCCTATTCCCCCTTTATAAAGCTCGTAACTTTCCGGTGATCTTAACAGAGTCAGAGAAAAAAAGATGGGAAGATTTTTGCTGGCAAAAACTAGTTAGCGGTGGTGAAAAAAGTAAATTGAGCAGATTCTTTAGACAGATAGAAGAACTAAGTAATACACCAGGACTTACTCTCGATAAGCGGCAGCTTTTAGCAGACTTAAAGAATTACGGGCAATCTATTATACCGGCAGCTTTAGTTGCTGCCCGCGCCTAGTAATTAATTGTAGCCTTATCAAATTCAGGCTATGTCTAGAAGTTAAATGCTTCTTATGGATTAACCAAATAAGCAGTACAGTTAAAGTAGAGCTAGTTAGCTCAAGAAAGGTTATCTGAAAATTAGTGCCAGGGATTTGCCCCAGGACTAGCAGGAAGTCCCACATATTAAACTCCGGTTTTCTAGAATTCTATAACTAAATTGCTTTATTTACAATATTAATGTATTGCTTAAGCTTATCTGTTGTGGATAAAACAGGTTGTAATTAGTCTAATCTTTCCTCACAATAGTGCTTAAGCTTGAGTTTAATAAAAAGAAGGTTTAATGCCAGACGAAGTCTCAGAAATCGAAGGTGAATTACCGAACCCTGATCCTTCCAGACAGGAAGATTTGCCTGGAAGTTCTCCGGCTTCTAACGATCCAGTTTCTGATGACCAAGTTGCTGACGAAAGCACTGGTAAACTCTTTCCGGGTACACCTACAGCCCCGCCGCCTGAATCTTTAGGCGGAAATTTAACACCTGTAGAAACCAGTGATAAAAGCCTACCTGACTCGGCATCAGAGCAACAAACCAATAGCGAGATAAATGCTGGAGACTTTGATGCCGGCTTTCCTGTCCAAAAATGGATAGAGAATATCAAAGCTGCTGATATACCAAACCGCGAAGAACTGGTTCGCATTCTAAACGAAGAACTAGAAATTGTTGCTGCTGCCGGGAAGGAACGTTATAAGGGTGAGCAGGCTCAGACAGAGAGTCGTGAACGGCAGGACAGGGAGGCTTATAATACTGCTCTTAAAACAGTGGTAGGAAATATTGCAGCTGCTAAATTTGCGCCAAAGCGTGGACCTGAGCAAGATCTTGTATTCGTCATGGCCTCTACACCGACCGAGATTGATAGAGGATTTAAAGAAAGGGCCATGGATGTTGTGCTCGATAGTGTTACCCAAGAAACCGCAAAATTAAAACAACCCCTCTATGATTTATTGCGCTATGAAATTTATGCCATGCTAGGGGCTCCACCACCTAGGGATGAAGAGTTTAGGTTTGTTAAAAAGCCCAACTTTAGAGAGAGTGTAGGCGAATGGACTTCGGATCTTCGATTTAAAGAAGCTGTAGAACAAAGGGCGACAAGCGATCCAAGCATAGACATTGTGGAAGTCGTTAATAGCTACGATCACATGGATGACCCTTTTGTCAGAAAGCTAGCTCTTCGATATAAGAGACCAAACTCGGTATCGTATTCAACTTCTTCTGACACTATCGCAAACCCCTGGGCTGAAAGAATGGCCAATCAACCTGCTAAAAACACCGCACAGAAGGAAGCTAAAGGCTTAACTAACGAAACTTAGGCCCAAAATGCAGTTAACCTGTTATTGACTGTAGACGCAGTAATGCTACTATTGAGCTAACAAACTAAACATAAAAAAGGAAACAACATGACAGATATAGAAATAGATCCACAAAAACAAGATGGTGAGCAGCCTCCAGACGACGACGCGAAAGCCGAACTTGGCGAAGTTGCTGTGAGCGGCCAAGCAGCCTCTGGAGACCAATATGTGGATACTCCTGGCTCAGATGACCCTCGAGAAAACTACGAGCTTGCTAGAGAGGCGGCCTACGCCGAAAAACCCTCCCAGGATAAGGTAGCTCAAATAAAAGCTAACCTTGAAGCAGCGGGACAAGAGTTGGATGATTATATTACAGTTACATTGCGAGGACTTATCGATCAAGGGACTGAGGCGGCCGAAATCGCCCAAAGGGGAGAAGTGAGACGACAGCGAGCGGCGATAGAAAGAAGACAAAGACAAGACAGCGAATACAAAAGTTTAGCAACGACAATTGCTGCGAGCATAATAGAAGCTACAGAAGGCAACCCAAAGGTAACAGCTAAACACCCTGCTTCGTTATTGTGGGTAGATGCCACTGGCTACCACAGGGGTGGTGATTTGACTGCCCGGAGCGAGAAAGAGTATGAAGGCAGAGATGTCAGAGCCGAGCAAGTATACGCGTTAAGGGAGGCTGCTTACAGAATGGTGGGAGCCGAACCACCGCCTTCGGACAAGTTCGATTACACTGGTGAGCATTATCCCCCTCAAGGGCTCAGAGATCGTTTTCTTGAATGGTGGGAGGGCAGTGATGAACAAATAAGATATGTCGAAGCTACAGTTACGACACCGGGTAATCTAGGCTTCGCTATGCGTGAGAGAAGACAGGCTTGGCTAAGGCCTGGAGGTGAGGCGTTTGGTCCCGAACCTGGAGTGACCAAAGGAGCTGAAGTAAAGTCTTTCAGTCTTGAGCTAGTTCCAGTAAATCAAGCAGAAGAACGAACTTCAAAAGCTGCCTAAACACTAGAAAAGTTCGGCAAAAACCTGTATAATCGCTCAGCTAAATGAGTGGAGTTATATCTGTTAAAGGAGCACGCGAGCATAATCTTAAAGATATTTCTTTAGAGATTCCTCGCGAAAAGCTAGTTGTAATTACTGGACTTTCTGGCTCAGGGAAGTCATCTTTAGCTTTCGATACTATTTACGCCGAAGGACAACGCCGTTACGTAGAGTCTTTGAGCGCTTATGCGCGACAGTTTCTGGGTTTGATGGAAAAACCTGATGTTGATCAAATTGATGGCTTAAGTCCGGCTATCAGCATAGATCAGAAGTCAACCAGCCGTAATCCAAGAAGTACAGTCGCCACAGTGACAGAGATATATGACTATTTGCGTCTACTTTTCGCCCGTATTGGCATTCCACATTGTCCAATCTGCAACAAGCCTGTTACTCGACAGACTTCTACAGCAGTAGTGGATCAGATTGTGAATGAGGTACCGGGGTCAAAGCTAATTATCCTGGCGCCCGTGGTGATAGATAAGAAGGGAGCTTTTGAGCACATTCCCGACCAATATCAGCGCGTGGGTTTTGTGCGAGCCCGCGTTGACGGTGTGGTTTACGCACTTGATGAATTTCCAACTCTCGACAAAAACTACAAACATAATATCGAGATCGTAGTTGATAGATTGGTCAATAATAAAGAGAGCGTAGGGAGGCTCACCCAAAGTGTAGAACAGGCATTTGATATAACTGATGGCCTGCTTATTGTTAACAATGCTGATACTAAAAACGACTATAACTATAGCCTTAAATATGCCTGTGTTGACCATCCTGATGTGGCTATACCTGAACTTGAGCCGCGAATATTTAGCTTTAACTCTCCGCACGGAGCCTGTCCTGTTTGTACAGGTTTGGGCAGTCGTTTAGAGGTAGACCCTAATTTAGTTATTCCAAACGGTCGTCTAACAATCGCAGAAGGCGCTATACGACCTTACAACAGATTAACTACTGATTCGTGGTATCTCAAAAAGCTGCAAGCAGTTGGCGACCGTTATCGATTTTCAATCCACGTACCAACATCAGAGCTATCTAAACAGCACCTTGATATTATTCTGTATGGCACCGGGAACGAAGATTATCGGATACCTTTGGGCATCGGTAGGTCGTTTGGGGCGACATATGAGGGTGTCATTCCTAACTTAGAGCGGCGGCACAAAGAGACACAGAGTGATTTTATTCGTCGGGAAATAGAACGTTTTATGCGCGAACGTCCTTGCCAAGCTTGTCATGGCAAACGTTTAAAGCCGGAAGTCTTGGCTGTTACTGTAGCAGATAAAAGCATTATAGATCTATGTGAACTTGATATTGACAATGCTGTTAAATTCTTTGAGTCCATTAACTTGGATGCTACACAACAAACTATAGCAAAACAAATTATCAAAGAGATTAACGCCCGCCTAAAGTTTTTACAGGACGTAGGTCTAAATTACTTAACGCTAGCACGTAGCGCTGCGAGTTTATCAGGTGGTGAAGCTCAACGAATCCGTCTTGCTACGCAAATAGGATCGGGTTTGCAGGGTGTCCTCTACGTGCTTGACGAGCCAAGTATAGGCCTTCATCAGCGTGATAATAACCGTTTACTTAACACATTAATGCGACTGCGTGATTTGGGTAATAGTGTGATTGTGGTAGAACATGATGAAGAAACTATCCGCAGCGCTGACTTCTTGGTAGATATCGGCCCTGGGGCCGGGATACATGGCGGTGAGGTGATTGCTACCGGTACTCCGACTGAGGTGGCTAAGAGTAAAGACAGCGTAACAGCTCAGTTTTTACGCGGCGATAAGCTTATTCCTCTTCCAAAGAAGCGTCGTCAGGGCAACGGCAAGCAAATAATTATTAAGGGCGCAAAAGAAAACAATCTTAAAAATATTGATGTTAGTATCCCTCTCGGTGAACTGGTAGTAGTAAGTGGCGTTTCCGGCTCTGGCAAATCCAGTCTAATTAACGATATTTTAGCCCGTGAGTTAAGTGCCAGACTGATGCGTGCCCAAACAGTTCCTGGCTGTCATGACGATATAGAAGGTATAAACCATCTAGATAAAGCCATTGTTATCGATCAGTCGCCTATTGGCCGAACACCAAGGTCAAATCCAGCAACTTATACAGGGGTATTTACTCCAATCCGTGAACTTTTTGCAGCAACACCGGAAGCGCGCTTGCGCGGCTACACCCCAGGCCGCTTTAGCTTTAATGTCAAAGGCGGGCGCTGCGAAAACTGTGCCGGCGACGGTGTGATAAAAATTGAAATGCACTTCTTACCTGATGTATACGTACCTTGCGAAGTATGCCATGGTAAGCGTTATAATCGTGAGGCCCTTGAAATACACTATAAGGGCAAAACCATTAGTGATGTATTGGAGCTAACGTGCGAGCAAGCACTGGAGTTTTTTGAAAATATCCCATCTTTAGCACGAAAACTGCAAACCTTAGTCGATGTCGGTCTTGGTTACATTACACTGGGTCAACCGGCGACAACTTTATCCGGCGGCGAGGCGCAAAGGGTTAAACTGGCAACGGAGCTTTCAAGGCGCTCTACCGGACGTACACTTTACATTTTAGATGAACCCACAACTGGTTTGCACATGGCTGATGTAGCTAAATTACTACACGTACTTCATGCTCTGGTTGACACTGGCAATAGCGTAGTAGTTATTGAGCATAACTTAGATGTTATTAAATCAGCCGACCATATTATTGATATGGGTCCAGAAGGTGGTGAAGCCGGTGGCCAAATCGTAGCTGCGGGTACCCCCGAACAGGTCGCTAAAGCAAAAAATAGTCACACAGGTAAATTTCTAGCCAAGGTTCTTAAGTAACTTACTTCTGGCGCTTAAAAAGGTAGTTCCATTCTTCGCGGAGGGACTGGACAAATTGTTCACGACTTTTAGCGCTACGTAAAAGAAACCAAAGTTCTCCGCCGGCTGTTGCAATAATTCCAATTAGAATTATAGGAACTATAAACTTATCAATGTTGTTTACGCGCTGGCCTATCCAATAAGAACCTAACACCAGACTGCAGGTCCAAGTAACTGCCCCGACAATGTTATAGAACAGAAATTTTCCTTTTGGCATTTTGCCAACACCAGCTATAACAGGAATAACCGTCCTAACTACTGCAATAAAACGGGCTAAGATCATCGACTTACCTCCATGTCGGCTTATAAATGCTTCTGTCCGAGGTATGTAATCCTTACGGAAGAACAATCCGCCCTTTCGCGTAAAAACCCGCGGGCCAGCATTCTCGCCAACTGCATAGCCGACTTGATAGCCAAGAATGGCCGCAACAGCTACAGTAGGCAGTAATAAATAAATATTTAGCTTATTTTGGCTGGCTAGGATACCGGCGGGGATTAAAAGAGTGTCGCCCGGCAAGAAAAAACCAACCAGCAAGCCGCTTTCAGCAAAAATTATTAATCCAGCAGCTAATATACCTCCAACTTGCAGGATATGATCAGCGTTCAGCCACATATCAATAGCGTATAGGGTTTAGGGTAGGCGGTAAAGCTTTAACCACATTTATTATAATTTGCTGATCTGTAACTCATCTGTTATAATTCTTCCGCTATGGTGGATTTAGACAAACCACTTAAATTACAAGAACGTACTACCATTCGTAAAGGTCTTAACGACCTAAGAAGCGAAGGGCTTGTTCCTGCTGTTGTCCATAATCATGGCCAGCCATCGGTCCATGTAATGGCTCCAGAGATGGAACTGGAGCGAATTTTCGAAGTTGCTGGTAAGCACCACCCTTTAAATCTAGAGGTAGGCGATCAAAAATTCCTAGCCCTTATAAAAGATGCTCATTTTAATCCAGTCAAAAGAAAACTACAGCATGTAGTTTTTCAGGCTATTAGACGTGACGAGAAAGTTGAAGCAGAAGTACCAATTCACTTAGAAGGCGAGATTCCGGCTGAGAAGGTTGGCTTACAAGTACTACATCATTTAGACCATGTTGAGATCGAGGCTCTACCAGCAAATTTACCGGATTCTATAGTGGTTGACGCAACTGTGCTGGCTGAGATCGGCGATAAAATCAACGTTGGTGACCTTAAACTTCCAGAAGGTGTAACCTTGCTTACAGAGCCAGAACAATCAATTGCCGCAGTGATTGAGCCTAAGGAACAGGTTATTGAAGAACCTGAGGCAGAAGTTGCAGAAGGTGAAGAGGGTGTTGAAGGCGAAAGTGCTGCTGCCGAAGGAGAGGGCGAATCAGGGACGGCTCCAGATGTTAGTGAAGCTCAGGCTGCCGGCGAGCAAACTCCTAAAGAGTAGAATAGCTCTAGTCTTTTAAGAATCCACCTGATTGATGCGTCCAGAGTTCGGCGTACTTACCCTTTTTAGAGATTAATACTTCGTGAGTTCCTTCTTCAATGATCCTGCCTTTTTCTAGGACAATTATGCGATCCATGTTACGCAAAGTAGACAGGCGGTGGGCGATGGCGATAACAGTCTTGTGCTCCCAAAGTTTTTCTAAAGCGTCTTGAACTAAAATTTCACTCTCAGAATCAAGAGCACTAGTAGCCTCATCTAAAATCAAGATAGGCTTATCATCTAAAAAAGCCCGCGCGATGGCAATGCGCTGACGCTGACCGGCTGACAATTTAACACCTCGCTCGCCAACCAAGGCGTCATACTGGTCCTTTATCTGTGTAATAAACTCATGGGCATGGGCCTTCTTTGCAGCATCAATAATTTCTTGGCGGCTGACTTCGCGGTCGGCAGCATAGCCTATATTGTCGGCGATGCTGCGATGAAATAATGAGGTATCTTGAGGGACATAGGAGATTATTTTTGGCAAATTCTTGTTATTAACTCCATTGCCATCTATGAGAATCTCATTTTTATCGATAGGGTAGTATCCAAGAAGAAGTTTAGTAATTGTGGTCTTGCCGCTACCGCTTTTGCCTACAACACCAACCTTCTCGTTTTTCT
>DASRGY010000033.1:0-4120 GCA_035650795.1 Saccharimonadales bacterium (SeqCode) | reverse complement strand
AATCGACGGTCTTCTTTGGCCATATAGGTTGTGGGAGCTATGGTATATACATTTTGTTTTTTGTTTAGCTTGGCAGCCTCGGCAGTCTGCTTATTAGGAAACCAGTGTTGGGTAGCTAAAAGAGGCTTTGAAGTCTGGTCTGCCAATAAATAATGCAGATAGTCAAAATGACTGTGATATATATCGTGGGAGTCATTGCTCAGGGCAAGCTTGATAAGCGATAAGTTATTAGCAGTTTTGTCTCCTAGATTAATATCTATACTTTTCCATTCGATATTCTTCCCGCTTGATTTAGGGGAAGAGTAAATAGTTACTTGGTGGCCTTTGGCTGCCTGTATCATTGCTAGACGCAAGGCCCATTCGTAGCGGCCATTATGTTTCTGGAGCGGAAAGGTGGCAGTATATGGTAGTAGGTGAGCTATGTTCATCTGATTTTGACTTCTAGTTTCTCTACCAAATTACATATCTGGTTAAAATTGATTTTGTCCGGGTTTGCGACCATAGCAACAGCGACAGCTTTGTAGCCGTTTTGTGCTGGGCCAACCAAATCGCCAACTTTTGGCTTAACTGAGTAATAATTTAGGCCGGCTGTATTAACCCTACCCTTTATATCCACAAATTTGCCTTCCTTTTTAGGAAATAATTCGTATACGGCACAGTAGTTTTGGAAATTGCCCGATAAATTAGGCTCTTGACCGATTGATAGTTTAATTTCCTGCGCGATCAGATCTAGGCCGTAGCTTAATTCATACATTCTGGGTCTATAACCGCCAATCCGGGCGCCTATCTCTATTATCTTCACACCCTCATTGTTATAAATAAGCTCTACATGGGCCGGGCAAGAGGTCATTTTCAGAGCCCTAACTCCTTTGGCGGCGACGTTAAATAAATCATTTTTTAGTTTTTCATTATAGTCTGCTGGTAAAAGCCGCTTATACAAGTAATTATCATTAATGCCTAAATCCTGGGCGTTAGTAAGGGCGGCTATGCCTTCGCAAAAGTATGGTTTACCTGTGCGGTCTACAAAAGCTGCAATTGAGCAGCTTTTGCCTTTGATGTACTGTTCAAGAATAAATCTAGGCTGTCTTTCATAAACCTTATGTTTCTTATATAGATGGTTGATCTTACTTTGTGCCAAAAAGAAATTCTGCCGTAGTTCAGACTCATTATTACAGCGTAAAACCAGCAGACTTTTGACAAGATTTGTGGGTTTTAAGATAAGCGGGAATCCTAAAGAGCGACCTGCCTCTAAAGCTTCTTGCTCATTTGATACAAGTTTGAACTCAGGCGTAATGTTTGGGTCAACTTGCTTAAAGGCCTGCCGCATTATGTACTTGTCGGTACTCATTTGGGCAGATGATAGACTTTGGGCGGGCAGATTAAAATAATTTGCTAGGTGAGATTTGGCTAAAATGTAGTTTTCGTAAGTACAGATCAATCCGTTGACTGTTAATTTTTTGCCGCGCAGGCTGTCTTTTATGGCTTGGCTGGATGAATAATTAACCTCGACAATATTGTCATATGAGTTCCGATTGCGCACGGTGGTGTTTATATCTAAAAAAAGCCCAATTTTATAACCTTGTTTTCGGACTTTCTCCAAGGCATCTTTAATTGGATATGGCTTACCAACAAAATAGATATATCTAGACATAACCTACCACATCTATAACAGGGGTTGTAAAATTAGTCAATATATTCTATAATTAGCTAATGACCCAGGGGAAAAATCTTACGGCAATCGGAAGAGTCGAGAGAATTAATTTGCCGTCCCTAGGAGCGAAAAAAGTGCCCGCCAAAGTAGATACCGGAGCGGATGCTTCTTCTATTTGGTGCAGTAAAATAACCCTAACGGATGATGGGCTAAAGTGCGTCTTCTTTGATAAAAGCAGCCCTTTTTACACTGGACAGAGGGTATATTTTAAAAATAGTGAGGTAGATTTAACGCGTATTGCTAACTCTTTTGGTCAGAAAGAACTGCGCTACAAAGTTAAGATTCCTATAGAAATAAAAAAGAGGACTATTAAAGCGACCTTTACACTGACTGATCGTTCCACAAAACTTTACCCAATTCTAATTGGACGTAGTACACTGCAAGGGAAGTTCCTTGTTGATGTTAGCCGCGGTACTCCTCTTCATGAAGAAGAAGGACAGCGCCAGAGAAGACTCAGACGCGAGATGCGAAGAATTAAAAAGAAACTAAGCAAATGAAAATAGCAATTTTATCTAAAGGTCCCGGTAACCAATCTACTAAACGACTGAAAGAAGAGGCTGTTAATCGTGGGCACGAAGTCGAGATTATTAACTACACTCAGTGTGAAGCCAGAATTGAGCAGAATAATCCACAAGTTATATACGATGGCCAGGTTCTAGGTGGATTTGACGCTATCATTCCGCGTATCGCCTCTTCTTATACACGGTATGGTTCAGCTATTGTTAGGCAGTTTGAAATGCGGGGAGTTTTTACCACTTCTAGCTCAATAGCCATTGTGCGCTCACGTGATAAACTGCGCGCAACACAACTTTTAGCCCGCGCTGGGATAGATATCCCAAAGACAATTTTTTCTAGAGGAAGATTGACGGCCGAGGAAATCGATAGTCTAGTCGAAGAACTGGCCGGGCCGCCGATTGTTATTAAATTAGCTCGCGGTACGCACGGCAGAGGTGTAGTTTTAGCTGAGACTCGTAAGGCTGCCCGCTCTGTATTACAGGGTTTTTACCTAATGGAAGAAGAAGGTACAAATATCTTGCTCCAAGAATATATTGAAGAAGCGGCAGGTGCTGATATACGTGTTTTTATAGTAGGCGGTAAAGTCATTGCCAGCATGAAGCGCCAGAGCATTAATCTTGAAGAAGAGTTTCGCTCCAACATCCATCAGGGCGGCGAAGGTACAGCTGTGAAATTAACGGATGATGAACGCAAAGTAGCTGTTAAAGCTGCTAAGGCAATGGGGTTAAATATTGCGGGAGTTGATCTGATCCGGTCCAAGCGAGGGCCACTTGTATTAGAGGTTAATTCTAGTCCCGGGTTTGCTATAGAAGATATGACTGGTCGTAATGTTGCAGCACCAATTATTGAATACGTAGAACAAAATGCAAAACGTCGTCAGCGTAAGGATCGGGTTGGTGCTTAGCTAAAGCGCCCTAGTTCCAAATCGCTCATGCTAAAATGGCGTAATGGCCGATGTTATTCTTGCGGTGTTAATCTTTACCCCCGCGATCATCACTTTTGTTTTAAAAAGTAATGCAGCTTTAGGTTACTTAACACTTTGTGGCTCTTTTGTGCTAATTACATTTGCGAATGCCGACCTTCAAGAACTATCAGGTCATTTATCACTCAGTTTAGATAGTGGCACTTTAAATCTAATTTTGCTTGTTTCTCCACTCCTACTAACACTCCTGTTAACTCGAAGAGCCTTCTCAGGGGAGCTAAAAAGGGTCTTTTACATTCTGACGTCATTATGTGCAGGGGGCTTATTGGCTTTAATTGCCGTGCCTCTGCTGAATGCCTCCTCACGAACGGATTTTGTGCATGACTGGGGCTGGAACAACCTTCAGAAAATACAGGCCTTAGTTATTGCTACAGGTTTTGTCCTAAGTCTATTTTTAATTTGGTTCAATGGGCTATCTAAGCGTAAAGCAGCCAAACATCACAAGTAAATCGTTGAATTTTTAACGTAAATAACAGATAATGTAAGGTGTTAGCGGGCCCATAGCTCAGTTGGTAGAGCAGCGGCCTTTTAAGCCGCGTGTCGCGGGTTCGAGACCCGCTGGGCCCTCCATGAAAAAAGCCTGGATCACTTTGTGCCAGGCATTTTTTATACGTTGGCTATAGGCTATTGAGTGCTGTTGACATTTAATGGCGCGACATTGATCAATTTATTTGTGCTCGGGCGATAAAGATAGGCTTTCTTAGCTTTGGTATAAATTAATACTTTGTCTCCATTTTGAGCATTAGCAAAGAAGGTCTGGCCGGATAATTTAGACACATCCGAGACTGTCGCTACTGTGGGGTCTTCGCCTGTGGGCAACTCGGCTAGTTTGCTAACTTGCAGCACTAGCTGCTGAGTCTGAGATTTAGCCAGCTGATCAGGGTGATTAAGTTTGTTTTGACTATCGCGGT
>DASRGY010000032.1:0-7970 GCA_035650795.1 Saccharimonadales bacterium (SeqCode) | reverse complement strand
TTAGTTGTCAAAGTAATGGTTTTACCGGTCGAAGTAGTAACTGCTGTGGTGCTTAAACTGCCAAGTGCGTCGGTAGTAGTATTGTTAAAAGCAAAGTTGAACGTCGGCGGGACGGTGGCTGTAACCACAACCGAATCCTCGGAAATTGTCCGCACGGCGACGGTTGTTGAATCGCTACCTATGGTAACTGTCGGGTGGTACTCACCAGCCGTAGCATTGGTGACGGCTGTACTGGAAGTAAGATCAGCGCAGTAAGTCGTACCGGAGGTAGTAGCAGTAACACTGGCGATTGTTATTGTCGAACCGGATCCGGAGGCTGTAATTGATCCTGGCAGTGCCGTATCGCCGGTTTCTGAGGCGCAAGTAGCGGTGGTGACCGTTTGAGTTGTGTTCACTGCGCCAGAAGATCCTGTCCAAGTAGTGCTATCGGCACCGTTAAAGTTAATCGCCACGTTAGCAGTCTGAGAGCTTGCAGCCTTGAATTGCAGCCGAAAAGATGTTCCTTGCCCAGCTTTAAGTCGGTTCAGACGAATATAAGTCGTTGTAAGGGTAGCCCCGTGTGCTTTTCTGGGTGCCAGAACTGCCAATGAAGGCAGTGCTATCAATAGAGCTACTAGAATATAGAGTAAAGTTTTTGTTTTTTTTAAAGCCATTAAAGCTTCCTTTGCCATATTGTTTGACTGATTGCCAGAATATCAGTTATGCTTTTCACTTGTCAATGATTATTATCATAGCTGCATCTATAAATTAAAAGGTAGCGGCAGCTACAAATGTCACTGTCTCAGTGTAGTCGGCTTCAGCAGGATCGCTATAGGCGGACTTTGCTTTTAATAGTACTGTCCCAGAACCACTAGTTACCGGTGCGGAGGCTGAAAAAATCTTACGAATCGAGGTATCGATAACACCAACATTTCCTGCTGAACCATCGTACGGGGAAACTTTACTGATCTGGCTTGGCGTGCCTGAAATTTGTGCACCAAAGCCATGGCTTAACGAACTCAAATCGCCAGTTGCTGAGGGGATTGTAGAGTTACCCTTAGTTGTATGCAATCCGGCGGTAGCATTTTGGCCATTAGCATAGACAGCACCGCCACTTGCAGCATTAGTGGCGAAAGTAATCGAAATATTCGTTGGCGAATCAACCACAGTATTAACCAGCAAACTTCCAATATTTACGCTACTGGGTGAGACCGAAAATGATAGTGATGGATTGACCGTGCTAGCCGACAAGCTTGGACCGTAGCCCGACTCAGTAAACCGGCCACCAGACTGAGAGAACAAGTGTTGGGCAGCTTTGGCTCTCAGGTAATATGTAGTGTTGGGTGATAGGCCGATGATATTGCTGCCGCTGCTGCCACCCCAAGTAATGTACGTCTGGTAATCGGTTGTGTTTAGGCTGGCCCCGATTGTCAGGTCGCTCTTAACATAGTTCACATTACTAGAAAAATTGCTGGTTGTGCTAATCTGAAGCGCAAACAGGGTATCTGATGGAAAGTTGGGGTTGTTCGGTAGGGTATCTTCAATCACAAAATGAAGTTTATTGTAATAAGTTGAACTGCCATTATCGAAAGTTTTAATGGCTGGGGCGCTGGCTTGCTGGCTTTCTATGAAACCAGGCTTTAAGTTGTAGTTAGTGGTAGTGCTTGTCGCTCCGCTGATCTCCCCAGATATACCTTCCAGTGCGTAAGTAGAGGTTGATGATCCTGCGCTGCCACCATTGCCAAATCCATAGGAATTAAGTTGATAATTTGAGGTTGCCGGTAGGCTGGCAAACAGCAACAAGCCTCCAAGCACTATCCCTATCATAGGCGCTATTATAGCTTATTGAGCCCACTGAACGCTCTGAAGGACGGTTTTAAGCTGATCGCTAATATTCTGGCTTTTATCTGGTGAGCTGAACTTCACTACTAAGATGTATTTGCTATTTAGCCATAACGCTATTCGTTCATCAGCCCCGGAAGTCCGACTGATAATATCAACTGATTGACCCTGATATATTTGATTACTGAACTTATAATTTTTTTGATCATCATAGTACTTTTTATAGTCGCTACTTAAAGTGATGCCCCCTACTGGTGCTGGACTTAGATAAATCTCCAAAGTCGAAGCATTGGGATCGTCAGCTTTTGTAGAAAACAGTCTGTAATCAAGCTGGTCAGCGGACTTTGGTTTGCCCAGTTGTGGTAAATACTGGTCAGGATAAAGTAAGTTCAAGTAGCTGGTACTTAATGTTGAATAACTACTCATATCAGACTCACTCGTAGGCGGCGATAGGTTTTTTGTGGTTACAATACCAATAGCCGGTGAATTAGCCCGATGAATTAGATAAATAGCAATCACGGGCAATAAAATAGGAATCGTTAATAGCAACCGGCCCTTTGGGCTGGATGGTAAAAGTCTTCGAGACCAAGGACTTATCTTCACTATTGCTAATTATAGCTTTGTAATCTGATGGCTGGCTATATCTACATTAGATAATGCCTATGGTAGGTTAGCCGCCCGTGTTTTTATGCCGAATAACATTAGTAATTAATTTTTGTTTGGCACTATGTAATCATGGCTTAATGGTGTTAAGACGGACGACGTTGATAACGGGCGGCTGTTTAGCAGCTTTAGCCGGTATAGGTTTGTCCCGCAAACTTTCCGTCTATCCTAACTTGTTGTGGCTTATATTTATTCCTCTGTTAATGCTATTTTGTCGCAAAAATATAGCGAGTCTAATAACAGTTATTATTGTGGGCTTAGGGTTGGGACTGTGGCGAGGTGGTATGCAAATGCAAAAACTGCATCAGCTCCAAACTTATACAGCGCGGGAGGTGACTATTCAAGCGACAGCTACTAACGATTCTGTTTACGGCGAGAGGTCACAAATTGAGTTTACGGCCAACGATGTAACTCTGCTCAACCCAGCCACTAAGCCTCTTGCCGGTAGTTTTAAAATTAGTGGCTTTGGTGAGAACATGATTTATCGGGGTGACCGCGTACAAGTTAGTGGCAAGCTTTTCCCGACTCGCGGTGCAAATCAAGCACGTATTGCCTACGCTCAGCTGAACCGAGTAGGTTCTAGTAATAGCTCTATAAATAGTTTTACTCGTCGGTTTACGGCTGGAATGGAGTCGGCACTGCCGGAGCCAAACGCCTCATTCGGCCTTGGATTGCTTATAGGTCAGCGCAATAACTTATCATCAGATCTTACTAATCAACTTATTATGGTCGGTCTAGTACACATAGTGGCTGTGTCTGGATATAATTTGACGATTATAGTGAGAGTGATAGGTAGGCTTAAGCTTGGGTCTAAATACCAGAGGTTAATTGCTTCTTTAGTTCTAATGATCACGTTTACCTTAGTAACAGGTTTTAGCGCTTCGATCGTACGAGCGGTTATTGTCTCGGGCTTGAGTCTATGGGCCTGGTATTACGGTCGGCAGATTAGACCCATCTTACTTATTGCTTTCGTAGCTGCGCTAACTGGATTTATTAATCCCTTTTACGTTTGGGGAGATCTGGGTTGGTATCTGTCGTTCCTGGCATTCTTTGGGGTCCTAATTATAGCGCCGATAATTGCCAGTAAACTATTTCGACGAGAACCTAAGATGCTCAGTATGGTAGTACTTGAAACTTTGTCTGCGGAAATCATGACCTTGCCGTTAATTATGCTAAGTTTTGGTCAGTTGTCTCTCATTGGATTGTTAGCCAACGGCCTAGTAGTGCCTTTTATTCCCCTGGCTATGTTATTGTCAGCTGTTGCTGCTGGGGCGGGGGTGTTTATTCCATCAGTTGCAGGTTGGCTGGCCTGGCCAGCCAATATTTTACTAACTTATATCCTGGATGTTGTTAAGGTCTTATCAGAAGTTCCAGGAATATTTGTCCATCGTTCTATTAACCTATTCAGTATGTTGAGCTTATATGCTTCAATTTTGCTTATTGTCATAATTGCATATAGGCATAGAACACCTAAGACTGCTATAATAACAGATGTAAATCAAGTTCAGGAGGCATTGTGAGCGGTCACAGTAAATGGGCAACAATCAAACGCCAAAAAGGGGCTAATGATGCTAAGCGTGGTGTCCTTTTTACTAAATTGGGCAACCAAATTGCTATTGCCGCGCGTGGTGGTACTGACCCGGCTCTGAATTCGGCTCTAGCTATGGCAGTCGAAAAGGCCAAAAAAGCTAGTATGCCGCTAAGTAATATTGAGCGGTCTATTCAGCGTTCGGCCGACAAAAACGCCACTCAGTTAGAAGAAATTATGTACGAAGGCTATGGCCCCGGGGGTGTGGCTGTCTTAGTAGAATGCGCGACCGATAACCGCAATCGGACACTTCCCGAAGTACGGATGGCTTTTACTAAAAACGGCGGCAATATGGCTGGCGAGGGTAGTGTGGCTTTCCAGTTTTCACGAAAAGGTGTTATTAGGGTAAAAGGCACAGGTGAAGAAATTCAGCTCCAAGCAATCGAAGCAGGTGCAGAAGACGTTTTTGAAGAGCCAGAAAATAGCGAGACTGTCATTTATACAGCTCAAAATGACTTGGCTAAGGTTCGTGAAGCCTTAAAAGCTAATTCATTAGAAATTGTCGATGCCGAACTAACTTATGTACCAAATAGTAATGTAGAAGTTAGCGATCCAGAAACTGCTCGCAAGGTGGTGAATTTAATGGAAGCTCTTGAGGATATTGATGATGTAGTAAACACGCACACTAATTTTGAAATCAAGGAAGGAGTAACCGTCTAGACATGGCTAGAACACAGGAAGTAGGTCCGGTAACTAGAGAACGTCAACGTATAACCGCCCATGAAAGGTCAGTATTGGTAGGTGGCGCTATTGAACATACTGCCGGGTTGATGGTAGACCATTTAATGGCTAGTCCGGCGTGGGCTAGTCTAGAATCGCACTCGAGATTGGTAGGTTTAATGGGGATATTACAGGGCAATAACCCACGAAGACAAGAAGAAGGCTATAACGGATCCGCCCTATCTACACGCGAACTGGCACACCTGAGAAGAATTGTTGGATTCGAGGCGAACTCGATACCGATTAAAGAGAGAGGCCTACCAGGCAAGGCAGAAGAGTTTTGGCAAGAAGTACACGCTGAAGCTGGTAGAGAGATAACAAGAGTAGCATCTTTACCTGATAATTTCGAAGGGATGTCGCGTGCTTACAGATATGCATTTAACGACTGGATATCTTTTCAGGAAGGCGTTGTCATGGCTGTTAACTCCAGAGTCGCAAGGCAAGAAGAATCAAGCGCCAGTTTATTATTTGAGGCTCTTAAAGCGTCATATGAGCAAGTTAGAGCTCGCAAGCATAATAAATGAGGATTTTAGGTATTGACCCAGGCACGGGGCTACTCGGGTTTGGCGTCATAGAAGCCTCAGAGACTGGTAAGGCACAGCTTGTTGATGCTGGTGTAATCCGTACGCCAGTTAAAGAAGATGATGCTGTGCGGCTGCAAACTATCTTTGAAGAGTTATCCGACATTATCGCTGATACTAAACCTGCGCAAATGGCTGTCGAAAAGCTTTATTTTGCCAGAAATGTTACTACGGCAATTACTGTCTCTCAGGCAAGGGGGGTAGCATTATTGGCAGGTAAATTAGCCGGATTAGAAATCGCTGAATATACTCCCTTGCAGATCAAGCAGGCACTAACGGGTTATGGCCGGGCCGAAAAAAAACAAGTGCAGGAAATGGTGCGTGTCATACTCGGCCTTAAAGATGTGCCAAAACCAGACGATTGTGCTGACGCACTGGCAACCGCTATAACACACTCCATGTCCACTAGGGTAAAATGAATCTATGATTGTCGCTCTTAAAGGAGAGGTGGCCGAAAAACATGGCCAAATGGTCATTATTGAAACTGGCGGAGTAGGTTACGGGGTATATGTTAGTTTTGAGGACTTTGGCGCTCTAAACGTTAGCGAACCAACCAAGCTTTATATATACGAAAGTATTAGAGAAAACGCATACGAGCTTTTTGGCTTTAGAAACCGCGAATCAAAAAACCTATTTGAACAGCTCCTAACAGTTAAGGGCGTAGGGCCAAAAATGGCCTTGGCAATCTTAAGTGTTGCTAGCTTGCAGCAGGTTCGCCAGTCCATTGCCGCTGGTGACGTCAAGTTCATCTCTCAGGCAGCCGGCGTAGGCCGTAAAGTTGCTGAAAGGGTAGTAGTGGACCTTAAAGACAAGGTAGGTCTTGCTCCAAGTGAGGGCGCGACAGAATTCTTAACTACTCCAGCCGCCGACCCAAGCGATGAAGCCCTGCAAGGATTGGTGGCATTAGGATACTCAGTACAAGACGCCCTAGATGCCCTTAAAAACGTTGACAATAAGCTAGCACCCGCTGAACGTATCAAAGAAGCCCTAAAAGCCAAGTGATAGAATAAAAATATGACAGAAAAAATCAATGGCCCAGGTAAAGGCGAGATCCGGAGACAGTGGTATCAAGATGCCGGGGTAGGTAGAGGTGTAGAAGCCGATATTGCAAGGGATCTAGGCTATCGGCCACCAGAAGAAATTACAGATCAAACTAGCCCCTCTCAATTAGGAACAGTTGAGTTGGGGGAAGAAGAAACAGCAGCAGCACGAAGAGTAATTGACCGGAGTGGTGCAGCAAGACCACAACACCCTACGCGAGCCAACGAAGTTCGGCTTGCTGAAGTAGAAAAAATGAAACAGGCAATTTGGCCAGAAGTGTCCCAGGGGTCAGGGAATAATGAAGCCGCCACTGTGGATGGTTCTTCACGATAAAATAGTCTAGATGAGTTTTTTGGATCAGTTACCAAAGCCGTTTTTGGTTTTGGCGCCGATGGATGATGTGACGGACACTGTATTTCGTCAAATTATCGCTAGCTGCTCACCGCCGGACCTGTCTTTTACAGAGTTTGTGAATGTTGACGGTCTGCAGAGCCCGGGCAGGGAAAAGTTAATGCACAAATTACGCTTTTCTCCCAGGGAGAGGCCAATAATTGCGCAGCTATGGGGACTTAACCCTGATAATTTTCATAAGACTACTAAAGATCTAATAAAACTTGGTTTTGACGGAGTAGACCTTAATTTTGGCTGCCCGGTTAAAAAGGTTGTTAAAACAGGGGCGTGCGCGGCACTAATTAATGACAGAAACCTAGCAGGGGACATAGTTGACGCCGTTAAAGACGCGGCAGGGGACCACTTCCCTGTTTCAGTAAAAACAAGAGTGGGGTTTACGGCGGTAGATTTATCGTGGCCGGAATTTCTCCTAGCAAAAAAGCTTAACTTGTTAAGTATTCACGGTCGTACAGCTAAGCAGCAATCTAAAGTTCCGGCTGACTGGGCTTTAATTGGCAAGGTTCGTGAAATGCGCGACCTCCTCTGCCCCGCTACAAAAATTGTCGGCAATGGTGATGTCTTAAATCGTAAACAGGCAGAAAACTTAGCTAAAAAATATCAGCTCGATGGGGTAATGGTTGGCCGTGGTATATTTCATGATCCTTTTCTTTTTGCTCAAGAAAGTCCTTGGCTGCAATGGCCAAAAGACCAAAAGCTAAATCTATTCCGTAAACATATTGAGCTTTTTGATAAAACGTGGAAACACGGTGAGTATAAATTTGAGACACTAAAAAAGTTCTGCAAAATTTACATTAGCGGTTTTGATGGAGCATCAGATATTAGAACTGGATTTATACACACTAAGAGCCCAATCGAGGCTCTAAATTTTCTAGATAAAAATTTGTAACCATAAATCAGAATGCTATAGTGGAGTTAACAAAAACTGCAAAAATAGCCGGGATGAAACGCAAACATCCCGGCTTTATTTATGAAGCTGAGCTTTGTGGGTGTTTGCTGTTGACACAGAAGAAAATACTTCTATCAGCTGTGTCCAGAAAGACACCATGCTGATCAAAAGACCTTTCTATTGTAGGCATAACGACATTTTCTATGGCCGCATTCAGAAGTGGAGCAGGCGGACGTGGATAAAAGTCGGTTTGCTTTGA
>DASRGY010000031.1:0-8185 GCA_035650795.1 Saccharimonadales bacterium (SeqCode) | reverse complement strand
GACATATTTATAAAGAAGCATCGTAATGGGCCTGTTGGTAACTTTGAGTTGTACTTTGACAAAGACAAACAACGACTACGTGACCTAGATACAAAACACGAGCAATAGCTTGCTGATGATCGAACATAAGCTTTATACTTTTATCTATGTTGTCGCTTACTAAGCGAATCCGTGCGGGGTGGATTCATTCACGAATAATTTTAATATCAGCGCTTCTACTATTACTGATCATTTTCATTTACTTTTGGCATCTAGGTTCGCTGACTCCGGGAATTAGCTCCCGCGAATTTTTTTCTCGCGACAATAGTCAAAGCCTTACACACATCATAGATTCAGGTACCAATGCCCCATATCATTTGGTACAGCATCTGCTAATTAGCGTCCACTTAAATCAGTTTTTATCCCTACGCCTGCCGTCGATATTTTTTATGCTACTCATATTAGCGCTTTTATTTGACCTTTTAAGGTACTGGTTTGGTAAACCAGTCGCCCTATTTTCCGTCCTGATCTTTGCTACTACTCCATGGTTAGTTCTAGTTAGTAGAACCGGTAGCCCAGATGTTATGTTTATTTGGCCGATTGCTATACTATGGTGCTTTTTTGCTATGGCACGGAGCGCTAAACACGCACCTTTTTATTGGTTACTGCTATGCTCCAGCATTGCTATAGGGATATATACACCTGGAGTGGTCTGGCTTATTTTAGCATCCGCATTAATTACCAGGAAGCCGCTTATACAAGTTATAAAGAGGTTAAAAACAGGCTGGGTGATCAGCGGATTAATTCTATCGCTTATAATAATGGCGCTACTAATTCAAGCCGTCATCAATGACCCGAAAATATTAAGATCAGTCTTATTAATACCTGACCAGTGGCCGACACTTATTGAACTAATCAAAAACTTTGCGTGGATGTTTGTTTCGATGTTTTGGAGGACACCGAATCATGCTGACTTTAATATAGCCAGATTACCAATATTAAATATTATGGAGTTAGTCTTAATCTTCTTCGGAATCTACGCTCTTGCATCGAAAAAAAGACGGATTACATACCTATTAGTTTTCTTTATGTTGACATCATTTTTATTTGCGGCAATAAACGGAAGTCTATACATTCTATCGCTAGCCCTACCGCCTATAGCTGTCTTCTTTGCCGCAGGGATACGATACTTATACCTCGAGTGGCGACAGGTTTTCCCAATTAATCCTTTCGCCAAGGGGCTTGCACTTGGCCTTATACTATTAGTAGTCGTTTCTCAATTACTATACGTTGGTCGGTATAGCCTAATTGCATGGCCGCACACAACAGATACAAAAAATACATACGTGCTAAAATAGCTTTATAGGAGGCAAGGTGAGTAAGTTTGATCAGGCTAAGCTTTTAATGAAAGCAAGAAAGTTACAGAAAGAGCTTCAAAAAGAAATTATTACAGTCGAGACTGGGGACGGTGCGGTGCGTGTAGAAATAAGTGGTGAACAAAAGATTAAAAAAATTTATATAGATCCACAATCTATAGATCTCGATGATATTGGACAATTAGAGAGATGGGTTGAGGAAGCCGTAAAAGAGGCTATTTCTCAGAGCCAAAAACTAGCTGCAGAGAAAATGCAGCCTATGATGGGTGCGCTCTCTAATCTAGGGCTATAAAATTTAATGAATCCACGAGTGATACCTAAATCACTGCAAGCGCTTATTGAGTCATTATCATTACTGCCTGGAGTAGGGCCGCGCACAGCAGAGAGATACGCTCATTATCTTTTACGCGCAGATGAATTAAAAGTCCAATCAATGGCCGAGGTGCTAGCCAAATTGCATGGTAATGTTAGTTATTGCCCGGTTACGTTTGCTCTGATTGAAAAAGGACAAAAGCTAAGCCCTCTTTATGAAGATCCAAACCGCGACAAGAAAGTTGTAGCTGTTGTGGCGGACGCATTTGATATAGTGGCGATAGAAAAAAGTGGCAGCTTCTCCGGCACATATCATGTCTTGGGAGGTCTAATATCACCCATCGAAGGTATTGGACCAGAGCAGCTTCATATTAAAGAACTTCTGAAGCGCATAGTCAAAGATAAAGTAAAGGAACTAATTTTAGCAACCAACGCAAGCGTAGAAGGTGAAAGTACGGCTCTCTTAATAACGCAAGAGATCGGTAAACGCCCAGTAAAAATCACGCGCTTAGCGCGCGGCCTGCCCGTTGGGCTTGATCTTGAATATGCTGATCAAATTACTCTAGCCCGAGCCTTTGAGGGTAGACAAGCAGTATAAATCAATTTATAGATCAGACTGTTACAATAGATTCTGATGGTCAACTACCCTGAGACTGAAAGTATTCAGCAAATTATTAATTCATCGCAAAAGATAGTTATCGTGCAGGCTGACAACCCAGATATTGATAGCTTAGCCAGTGCGCTAGCTTTAGAATCAATCCTGGGAGACGCCGGCAAAGAGATAGTTCTATACTGCGGTGTTGATATTCCATCGTATCTTCATTACCTGCCTGGTTGGGGACGAATTACAAAAGACTATCCTAAATCCTTTGACGCCTCAATCATTGTAGACACTAGCAGTAACGAGTTACTGAATCAGCTTGAAAAAAGTGGAGTTAAAAATTGGCTTGCCGCTAAGCCAGTTATTGTCATAGATCACCATGCGACAGAGGCGACCATCCAGTTTGCGAAGGTTATGTGTAGCCATCCAGCGGTGGCAACCGGTGAAATAATATATGAACTGGCCATGGAACTTAAGTGGAAGCTAGATTCTCAAGCCAGAGATTTGATCGCCATGGCAATCTTGAGCGATAGTCTGGGCCTAATGAGTTCATCAACAACAGCGCGCTCTATATATATCATTGCCGAACTAGTGGATGCAGGCGTAAAACTTCCTGAATTAGAAAGTGCTAGGCGTGAAACACTTAAACGCGAACCAGAACTCATACACTACAAGGGAGACCTACTTAAAAGAGTCGAATTTTACGCTGACAATAAAATTGCTATTGTCACGATCCCGTGGCAAGAGATTGAACGCTACAGTCCGCTGTATAATCCCTCAATGCTGGTGATTGATGATATGAGGCTGGCTAAGTCTACAGAGGTCGCTATAGCCTACAAACTTTACCGCGATGGTAAAATTACGGCAAAGATACGGTGCAACTACGGCTGGGGCATTGCCGCTGAATTAGCAGAGCACTTTGGAGGGGGTGGTCACCCGCTAGCAAGTGGATTTAAGGTCATAGATAGTAGAACCTATGAAGATGTAAAATCTGAGACTATAGAAGTAGCAACTAAACTACTTAAAAATATCGAGGAAGAAGCAGCTAATGAAATTTTATGACAGCCTTAAGCGCCAGATCACGGACTTTACACCTCTCAAGCCACCTCAGGTTAAGTTATACACTTGCGGACCTACAGTTTACGATTATGCACATATTGGTAATCTAAGGACTTTTGTTTTTTACGATACGCTAAAGAGAGCTTTGACAGCCGCTAGCTATAAAGTCAACCACGTGATGAATATAACCGATGTCGGACACTTAACCAGCGATGCTGATGAAGGGGAGGATAAACTAGAAAAAGGTGCAAAAAAACAAGGTAAGTCGGTCTGGGATATCGCAAATTTTTATATAGACGCCTTCAAAAGAAATTCTGACCAACTTAATTTGCTTCAGCCACAGTACGCTCGTGCAACAGATTTCATCAAACCCCAGCTCGCAGTTATCAAAATACTAATTGATAAGGGGTTCGCCTATCAGACAGAACAAGCTATATACTTCGACGTGACAAAACTAGACAATTACGGTGAACTAACCGGGCAGAGATTAAGCGATAAGGAAATTGCTGTCAGACCTGAAGTTGTACAAGATAAAAACAAGCATCACCCCTATGATTTCGCTATCTGGTTTTTTACCCTTGGTCACTTTGCAGATCATTCAATGCACTGGTCAAGCCCGTGGGGTGAAGGCTTCCCGGGGTGGCATTTAGAATGCTCGGCAATTATTCATAAAACATTGGGTGATCCTATTGACATCCATGCAGCCGGAGTTGATCTAATTGGGACACATAACACTAATGAAGCCGCTCAAACGGAGGCAGCCTTCGGGCATAAAATTGCAAATTATTGGCTACATAGCGAGCATTTGCTTGTAGACGGACAAAAAATGAGCAAAAGCCTCGGCAATTTCTACACACTAGACGACATTTTAGAACGCGGATATGATCCTATAGCCCTTAGGCTACTTTTTCTCCAAGCACATTACCGTTCTCAAATGAATTTTACTTGGGAGGCTTTAGACTCCGCGCAAAACTGGCTGCATAACCTAAGAGCCTGGGCTGATTTGAAATACCAAGGCACGACCGACTTAGTGTCAGAGGAGTTAGACCAGAAATTTAATGAGACTCGAAAGAGGATGTTGGCAGCTTTACAAAATGATCTTAATACTGCAGATGCTCTTAGTATCCTTAGCGACTTGGTAAATTACATGTCGTCAATTCCTGTCCCAAATTTGGAAGGTAAATATACTGAAGATATACTTCCCTTTATTGACAGTCTTTTAGGGCTTGAGCTGAACACCAGAGAGGACATAAATCCCGAGCAAAAACAACTTATTGCCAAGCGCGAAGAAGCTCGTAACAAAAAGCAGTGGCAAAAAGCAGACGAATTTCGTCAAAAATTGTCAGAACAAGGAATAGAAATCAATGACAGCAAAGCTGGGCCTGTGTGGTCTCGAGTAAGATAAGCTTGAAATATTAGTTATCGTAAGCAGTTTCTGGATGAGGCATCTTACGCCGGTGCTCAAAATGATCCTCAATTAGAATCTTAACAGTGCTTGCTGCTGGAATCGCGATAATAGCGCCGAGAAAGCCGCCAAATCCCACCCCAAGGATAGCCGCAATCAAAACTGTTAGAGGAGTTAATTCATTTAAGCGGGACTGTAGGTATGGCTGGAATGTGTGGTTCTCGATAAAGAAATAGACCAAGAAATAAATAGCCATAACTACTGCTAGGCTGGGCGATTTTAAGAGGCAAAATAGGACTACAACTACTGCTGCTGTTAGGTTCCCAAAAAGTGGGATAATGCCAAAAACTGCTACTATTCCAGCTAGCGCGATGACATTAACGGACACATTCATAATCTGAGTAGCTATCTCTAAGGCAACTAGTGCAAACGTGCCCGCAACGGCTGCCAAGATAACTTGTCCGTTAGCAAAACCGCTAACAGCTTTATATATCCGATTGGCTATATTGCGGTATCTCATTCGATTCCTTTCTTCAACAGTTCCGGAAATCAGTTCCACCCACTGGGGCCCTTCAACAATCATCATAAATGTTAAAACCAGCACGACTATGACAGATACAACGGCCTCTACCACACGCTTGCCAGTATCTAATACTGTGCCGCCAAAATTACTATAGTGAGCCGCAAAATCCTTCGCGCCTTGAGTAAGTTTGACATCAACATGATACCTTCGAGCTGCTCGAGCAAGACTTGTATCTTGAGTCTGGAAGTTCTGCACAATGTTAGGCACGTCTTTCACAAAATCGCGCGTTTGTCTAACAAGTGGTGGTATGATTAGCGCAAAAAAAGCTGCGATTATAACTATTGCCGTCAGGTATGCAGCTGCTGTGGCTCTGACGCGACTTTTAATTTTGAGCCTCCGTCTCATCCAGCCGACAGCAGGGTTAATTGCTAAAGCCAGAAATAAAGAAAGAAAAATTAACGTAAGCGCATGAGCAACTCGACCTATAAAATGGTAGGCTAGAATAGCTAGAAACAACCATATAAGTGTTCGTAATATAGTGCGGTTGGTTACGGTAACAGTCACTTTGCGACCGCTTTGCATGATTTAATTATGCCTGCTTTTAGCCCTACTGGCAATTGCCTCGTGGTAGACTCTGACCATTTTCGGGCCGACATGCTCGATATCAAAGTATTTAGCTTTATTATTTTGCCAGTCATGAATCTCTCGTTGCTTTTTTTTATTTACTAGCAATCCATACAGTTTTGAGGCAAACTCTTCTGTATTTTTAGGATCAACCAACAACTCTGGCTTTTCTTTTAGTGTACTACTATAGCCGGGATTATCGCCGGCTAGTATAGAGCCGGAACCTGCAGCCATTGCTTCAGCTAAAACAATTCCAAAACTTTCCCCGTAAAGCGACGGGAAGCAGGCAACAGCTGCAGACGCAAGGATCGAAGGCTTGTCCTCCTCTTCTATATATCCTAGGAATGAGACTTTAGCTTGTAAATTGTACTCCTTAACAAGTGCTTCTAGCGCAGGCCTCTGGGGGCCGTCACCAGCAATAACTAAATGTGCGTCCGGTAAATTTCTTTCAAGCAGGTTAAATGCTTTAATTAGATATTTAACACCCTTACGTTCAACTAGCCGTCCCAAAAAAACAATTTTATGAGGCTCAAAATGAGCTCTTGTCGACTTAAATCGCTCAAGATCGACAACATTAGGTATGATTTCTGAATCTATATTAAAAGCATCTTTAGCATATGACTGAGCAGCGGAACTTACGCTAATCTGTCTATCAAATCTAAGAAGACTCCGGCCATATATAATTCGTAATGCTTTTGAACTTTTATACGCGATCGTATTGGCTGGATAAACATGAAACGTTCCAACAACTGCTACTTCTGGCGAAAGAAGATTAATAACTCGCTTAGCCATAAATGGTGAATAAGGGCTCTGAACATGTACTACATCAAACTTTCTATGATCGAGTATTTTTTTGATTAGTCTAACTCGAGGAATTAGTGAGATAGAGAGTCTGTTGCCGCCCCATCTTACAGGTAGATTTTTTGATATCGAGTAGACTCGCCCTTTTTTCCACTCGCGAATTTTTGAATTGCCAACCAAGTAGGTGACGTCATGGCCTTGTGAGGTAAGCCATGCGCCAAGAGTTTTAACGTATTGCGCAACTCCGTCGTTCTTATCAAGCGTGTCGTCGTACAAGAAGCCGATGGATAAACCGCTTTGGTTTTTGGACATCTTTGTTTGCTCCGGTCTTTTGTTCGCTAATATGGTTTCTTAGTCTTATAGCTTCGGTATAAGCAGCTTCGTATTTAGCAACGATCTTCGGGTAGTCATATTTCTTTACCTCTTTTTGCGCCCATGCGACCATATTGTGGCGTTGGACTTCATCTGTGAGAAAAACTGCCATCCTATTAGCAAAATCTTTAGTTGCCTCTGGGTCAACCAACCCCACTCGGCCTTGGCCTGTCATAACGCTGGCATATCCAGCATTGTTACCTGCCAATAGTGGTGTACCCATAGCCATCGCTTCTAGTAGTACAATTCCTTGACCTTCTCCATATGGAGAAGGGAAACAGGCTAGGTCAGCGTTGCCCAGAAGTCGCCTTTTTTCTTCGTCAGATACATATCCCGGAAAAGCAATATCCTTTATGCCTTCTGTTTCAACGTACTGCTTTAATTTCTTGTCCCTGACTCCCTTGCCTGCGATAATCAAATGCACATTCGGCATTTCTTTTTTAAGTTCGGCGAAACCAGTCAAGAGATAATCGACGCCTTTACGTTTTTCTAACCTACCCACGTAGACAATTGTTTTGGTGCTGGGACCATTTAAGGGTTGCTTTTTCTTGACTGGCTTATAGGTACTTAGCTCAATGCCGCAGGGTATGTACTTGAGATTTTCGATCAGCTCTTTTTCTCGCTTTTTGCTCATATCCGCCCTTATAATAAGCATCCCCGAAGCAGCTGGTGTCGTTGCAGTAAAAAGATGCATTTGATTAAGAAGAGGCCGACCATATGGTGTAAAAACGCGGCTCGTCCAGGCTTTACCAGCCGCTGTGTCAATCAGGTTTGCGTGGAATGAACCAACATGCGCAGCCTTAGAGTGCTTTAACATCTGCCAGGCGAGCATCGGCAACCATGGTTCGTGAAAGTTAATTACGTCAAAGCTTTCCTGCTCAAGAACTTTGGCTATTTCTTCACTGTCAGTTGGCATACCCCAGCTTCCTTCTGTGCCAAAACCGCTAACCTTAAAAGTTCTTGTAACACCTAGCAAAATATAGTCTTGGGGAGCCTGACCTTTAAAACTAGCGGGCCTTTGGGTAATTACTTTAACTTCATGGCCCTTTTTTTTCAGGCCATGATGGAGGTGGACTATAAACTGCGGGATACCCCCTGGGCGATCGAACATGTTATATGGACAAACAAGAGCA
>DASRGY010000030.1:0-6419 GCA_035650795.1 Saccharimonadales bacterium (SeqCode) | reverse complement strand
AAGATTCAAAATCCACTTGAGGTTTTTGAGCAGGCATTTAAGAATATTCAGCCTCACCTAGAAACTCGTTCCCGACGCGTTGGCGGTGCTAATTATCAAATTCCTTTTGAGGTTAAGGGACAACGCCAGCAGCACCTGACCATTATGTGGATGGCAGAAGCCGCCCGTGACCGTAAAGGCATGCCAATGGAAGATAGGTTAGCTGCCGAATTGGTTGATGCATATAACAATACGGGTGCAGCGGTTAAGAAAAAAGAAGATACGCATCGAATGGCCGAAGCCAACCGCGCCTTCGCTCACTTTGCGAGGTCATAAATGCCAAACTCTTTTGAGGCTAAGGATGGTTTTATTATCGCTGGAAATGACCTGTCCAAATGTAACGGTTGTCCAATTGAGGCGGTTGTACAGGTAGATAGGACGCAGGTAATGCTCGTGCCGGTAGATCGCCGTCTGCGGAGCAGGTTTGTGCTTGGTAGTGATCCAGAAAATGTTAAACGTCTTTTTGCGAACTGTCGTGCACGTAATGGTCTAGTTAACAACGAATGTGGCGTAAATTAGTAGGGAAGAAAGAATGGCAGATAAAAAATATCCATTAGATAAAATTAGGAACATAGGCATTATTGCTCATATTGACGCGGGGAAGACGACTACGACAGAGGGGATATTGTACCGGACAGGGCTAAAACACAAAATTGGTGAAGTCCACGCCGGTGATACTACAACCGACTGGATGGCGCAGGAAAAGGAGCGAGGAATTACTATTACGGCCGCAGCCGTTACCAGTTTCTGGAAGGACCACAAAATTAATATTATCGATACTCCTGGACACATCGATTTCACGGTAGAGGTTGAGCGCAGTCTTCGTGTGCTCGATGGCGCAGTTGTTGTATTTGATGGCAAGATGGGTGTTGAGAGTCAATCAGAAACAGTCTGGCGCCAAGCGGATAAATATAATGTGCCACGGATATGCTTTATAAATAAAATCAACCAGACTGGGGGAGATTTTTATAAAAGTCTTGAAAGCATTCACCACCGTTTAAATCGTCGAGCACATCCAATTCACCTACCGATAGGCTTTGAGCAATCAGTTAACGGCGTGGTTGATCTAATTAATATGAAGGCATATACATACACCGAGTTCTCTGATAAGAACTTGGTTGAAGGCGAGATACCAGAAGACATGACAGAAAAAGCTAGCCGCTACCGTAGTCTTTTGATTGAAGCAGCCGTAGAGTCCGATGACACCATCCTAGAAAAGTATCTTGAAGAGGGCGAAGAGAGCTTAAGCGAAGAAGAGATAAGACTCGCGATACGTAAAGCTGTACTGTCCGGCCAGTTTTTTGCCGTAACTGGCGGAGACGGCCGTGGGGTTATAGTTGAAAAACTGCTGGACGCAGTGACTGATTTTCTGCCAAGTCCGATAGACCGTGGCAGCACCTGGGGTACAAATCCCAAAAATGGTGATGAAATGGAGCGCAAGCCTGATCCCACAGAGCCGTTTACAGCCCTGGCTTTTAAAATTGCCACCGATCCTTTTGTTGGTAAACTGGCCTTTTTTAGAATTTACTCAGGTAAAGTTACGGCTGGAAGCTATATTCTTAACAGCTCTACTGGTGAACGTGAGCGTGTCGGCCGGATTGTACGTCTGCACGCGGACAAGCGAGAAGATGTAACAGATGTAGAGGCGGGGGATATTGCTGCAATCGTGGGCTTAAAAGGGGCTACTACAGGAAACACGCTGTCTGATCCTAGCCATCCGATACTACTCGAATCAATCAATTTCCCTGAACCGCCGGTGAGTATAGCGATTGAGCCTAAGACTAAAGCCGACCAGGAGAAGATGAGCCTGGCACTGCAGCGCCTAGCGGAAGAAGACCCTACTTTTCGTATCAAAGTGGATAATGAAACAGGCCAGACGATTATTTCCGGTATGGGCGAACTCCACTTAGAAATCATTGTCGACAGAATGAAGCGAGAGTTCACGGTTGATGCCAACATAGGTGAGCCGCAAGTTGCCTATCGCGAGACAATCCGCAAGGATGGCGTTGAGGCAGAAGGTAAGTATATTCGTCAAACCGGAGGTCGCGGACAATACGGTCACTGTTGGCTAAGGATTTTTCAAAATGAAGCCGGCAAGGGGTTTGAGTTCATCAATAGTATTAAAGGCGGTGCAATCCCATCGGAATTTGTACCTGCTGTCAGGGCCGGAATAGAAGAGGCCATGGCAAATGGCATTATTGCTGGTTACCCAGTGGTTGATATCAAAGTAGAAGTATACGATGGTAGCTACCACGATGTTGACAGCAGTGAAGTTGCCTTTAAAATCGCAGCAAGCACTGCACTGCAGGATGCGTTTAAAAAGGCTGGTCCAGTTTTGCTTGAGCCAATAATGAAGGTTGTTGTTGTTGTGCCAGAAGAATTCATGGGTGATGTTATCGGGGACCTAAATAGCAAGCGTGGACGCATTGAACTTATGGAGGATCTACAAGCTGGTATTAAAGAAATTACCGCTTTTGTGCCACTTGGTGAGATGTTTGGATATACCACAAACCTGCGTAGTATGACGCAGGGTCGTGCAAGCTCGAGCATGGAATTAGACCATTATGCAGATGTCCCACCCAACGTTGCTGAGAAAATTATTACGAAAAACAGTTAGCGTTTTCATTGACCATCTTTAATTAGAAGAGATAGACTATTGCTGATGGTGAAGATCGAAGCGCATGAAGCAGTTGAAAGAGTAATAAAAAAACCAAGATTTTTCTTACCACCTTCTCTTGCTATAAGATCAGTTATATCCAAATCAGGCAAAGGAGTCTATGCCAGCTCCGACCAGCTTTTTAAGGGTGCTGTATTTGGCAGGGATTCGCTAGTTGTAGCGGAAGACCTGATGACCCTACGACCACAACTAGTTAAAAGAATATTGGTCACTCTTGCCAGCCTTCAAGGACTAAAGCACCATAGCGCAAATGAAGAAGAACCAGGAAAAATTATTCATGAGTACAGGACCAGAATCGTCGATGGTAAACCGCTTTCCGGTATGCCGCTACGAATTTTTGAAGAAATAAGCCATCGATGGGGCGGTAATGATGATGAGCTTATCTACTACGGCTCGGTTGATTCTACGCCTCAATATATCCGTTCTCTGTGTGAGTATTGCAGCTTTTACGGGCAAAGAATTTTATGGCGTAAAGTTGAACGAAGAAACGGCCAGAAGGTAACCGTGCTCGAATCACTAGTTGACGCCCTCAGTTGGCTAGAAAGCAAGATTGACAATTCAAAAAGTGGCTTAATTGAATATCATGCACATAACCCTGACAGTATTGAAAACCAGGTTTGGAAAGATTCCAAAGAGTTCTATATCCATGAGAACGGACGGTTTGTGAACCACGCCAGACCTGTAGCATCTATCGAGGTTCAAGGCCTAGCGTACGATGCTTTAATGGCTGCTAGGGATTACCTGCCAGACAGACAGAAGGAGCTTAAAGAAAAGGCCTATAAGCTTAGAGATCGAACCATAGAGTTGCTATGGCAGCCGGAAAGAAGATACTTCGCTCTAGGCCTTGATTATGATCAAGAGGGAAATTTAAGGTTGATTAAAACGACAACCGCCAATCCAGCCTCTCTTTTGAATACAAGAATATTTGAAGACGTGCTAAGCCCCCATAAAGAGAGGTACATCGGCGATATCGTGGCTAATATAATGGGTACAGATTTTTTGTCGGACGCCGGAATAAGAAGCCGAGCCTTAAGCGAAGCTGACTTAATTCCGTTCTGGGATTACCACGGATCATTTGTTAGTTGGCCGAAGGAGACTTTCGATATAGCCAAGGGTATGCGTAAACAGGGATTTCCGATATTAGCCAAAGAACTCGAAAATCGACTACTAAATGTGGTGCGTAAACATCGTGCCTACCCCGAGTTTTTATTTGTCGATCCAAGAGGACGTGTGCTAGGATCATCCTCAGGAGCTCACCGTCATACCCATTCATTGACAGTAAAGAGCACGAATAGTCCTGAGACTATTCAAGCTTGGACAGTATCAGCAATATTGGCGATTCAAGCTGATAGACGTCCGGGCTTACGACTAGGCCGGTATAAACAAGAAGAGTGGCAGAAAGAGTTAGAGGCTGAGGTGTTGACCCACATTCCTCGAGTAGCAGCCCTTAAGTGGAGGGCTTTAAATGCCCGATATCCGGACTATCCTTACATTCTGACTAAAAATGATTTTTAAATGAAGATTGCGATTATCGGTAATCCGTATTATCCTGTGCCTCCGACTAAATATGGCGGCACTGAGCGAGTAATATGCAATTTGATTAAAGGGCTTAAAGAGCGTGGCCACGAACCTATTCTTCTAGCACCTGCGGACTCTAAGGTCGACTGCGAATTAATACCGATTTGTAAAGAGTCGTTACCATTTCCTGTGAAGATGTCGTCTACCTATCGCTTGGCGATACAACAGGCGTTGCGTAACACTAAAAAGGAACTGCAAAAGCTGGCGCCAGCTGTAGATATTATCAACTCCCATGACTTTGATTTAAAGGATTTTCAGGAATATCCAAACGTCATGACCATTCACGGCCATATTGGATTTGAGAATCTTCCCTATTTCCAGGAAAGACAGAACCAGTTTTTTATCAGTATTTCGAAGAACCAACAGGCCGCATTTCCTTCATTAAAATATGCTGGTGTAGCCTATAACGGCCTTGACCCAGTTGAGTTTCCAATAATAAAAGCCCCAGAAAATTATCTTTGTTTTTTTGGGAGGTTCGATCTTGATAAAAGCCCGCATTTAGCTATCCAACTGGCTATTGCGCTTGGAATGCGAATCAAGTTAGCCGGTAAAACAGACCTGCAAGGCTACGACTACTTTAATAAAGAAATCAAACCCTACCTCAAACATCCACTGGTTGAGTATCTAGGCGAGATCAACACCAAGGAAAAAATCGATTTAGCCGGTAACGCACGCTTAAATCTTCATCCTCTATTAGGGCGACGAGAACCTTTTGGCTTAACCGTTATAGAGTCTGCGTATTGTGGAACGCCTACTATGGCCATAAATAAAGCATCGATGCCCGAGCTTATCGAGGATGGCAAGAGCGGACTGCTGGTAGAAGATTTTATAGAGGGCTATCATAGGATCAAAGAAGGCTTTAGCATCGACCGCGAATACGTTGCCAAAAGGGCGCGTAAACTTTTTAACTACCAATCAATGACTAAGCAATATTTGCGTGCTTATAGGCGAGTAATAAACGAGTACAAAAGCAGATAATTTGCTAAATTACTTTCCTTATTGCATTATTTAAATAATGGCAAAAGGCGAACTGGGATTAGGCTTTCCAGGTCAGGGTCAACTAGAACCTGGGATAGGCGAGGAAGCGTGGCATAAGTCCATAGGTGCAAAGAGGGTTTTCTATGCTGGCAGCCTGGTAGCTGAAGTAGATTTAACGGAAGTTTGTTTTGGCAGTATGACTAGTGAGCTCAAAGACTATCCGCAGGTAGCACTAACTGCAGTATGTCTAGGAGACTTAGAGTACGCTAAAGATCGTGGAGCAAAGCCTAAAAAAACCTTTGCTTTAAGCGCCGGAGAAGTAGCAGCATTGGGTGCGACCAATACTTTTATGCTTCATGATACTTTTTATGTTGCACGCGAGCGCGAAAAAGCCATGCGAGTTTCCAATGATAATGACCCAGGGCGGATGGTCTCAATTAAAGGCCTGACAAAGGAACAGTTAGGCCACTTGAAGGATCATTTACCTACTAGTGCTAGAGTATTTTTGGCAAATGTTCTTGAACATGATTGGCATTCGTATTCCGTAGATATATCTATGCCACCGAGAATTGAACGTGCCGTTCAAAAACTGAAAGAGCTTGGACTTGCAAAAAAAGTAAGGGTAGTAAACATGCCAGATGAAGTCCCTCCAGCTCATTCGCCTTTTCAAGAAGAAACCGTAGAGCCACTTAGAGAAAAACTGGAAGTGATAAAATCTCGAATTATACCTCCAGGAGAAAAATTTATGCCGGAAACAGGCGTGCCATTAAAAACTCAGCAGGATGTGATTGATTATCTTTTACGTCAACTTGTCACCACAACAAACCTACCGGATCTTTTGCAGTTTTTATATAGGAGCGGTATAAAGGATTACCTAATTTTAGGCCCAGGCGATTTCCTGCCTGGGCTCATCCAAAGGCAATTTAAGGGTGCAGTTTTATTAAATCAGCCGTTTGGACAGATAGTTCGGGTAGATAATGTATAGTGAAACTAGATAAGCAGGTGGGTAGATAGGTAAGAAATGTCCGAAATATCTCATAAAATTACACAGTATAACCACCTTTTAGCTCCAGGCCAGGGCGCTCAAGACGGGGAATGGGGATCAGTGCTCTTTGAGGTTTCAAATGGTATGGCGGCAGTTGATGTC
>DASRGY010000029.1:0-17420 GCA_035650795.1 Saccharimonadales bacterium (SeqCode) | reverse complement strand
TCATCAGGAGCAATTTCTAAAAGTCCAATGTCCACAGGGCTCCCTAGATGTTCACGATACTTGTAAGAATAAAGTCGCGGTAGACGAGCTATCCGAATATTATTTCCGTGGTATAAGGTCTCCGTAAAATGTTCGGGTCTGGCATCTTCACGTGTCATACCAAACCGATCCAAGGTGAAACCATCCATATCTGTATGAGTTACACCGCTATCTCTCAGTTTTTTAGAAACTAAGGCTATGTCAATATCACCACTGACTTCAGCTGGTACAGGAAGATTGGCCTGATCCATCCAAATCCTTAAAGCAGCGCTGCCCACGAAGTACCCGCGTGGTTCAATTTCAGAGACCTTAGCAACTTTTGCTCGAAATCTTTCAAGGTCAGCCAGTTCAATGACCTCATAGTCGGGTAATGTACCGAGGTCTAATTGAGCAACACCTCCAGATGCTTCTGGAAAAGCCCGCACTAAACTCATAATCCTCTTATATCATATAATTTACAATTATGCAACTATCAGAAGAAGGGTTGTGTGTAACCTGAGTAGCATCAGGATGCCTCTGGGTAATGTACGCCTTTTGAAATTGCGTATGTGCTAGTCGACGCGAGCGTCCTGGTTAAGAAGTCGCTGGCGCATTTGGGCAAATCGGCGTTGCTGCTCTAGGGCAATTTCTTCTGGGGATTTTGGTTGCTCCCCTGTCTGTGCCGGTTGATGGAGATCGTTGTTAGCTTTCTCGGAGCGCCCACCAATGATGTTAACTACCGGAATAACAATCGGGCTGCGCTGTGTCTGTTCATAAAGAAAGTGGGTAACATAATCTTTAAGTTCAGCTTTAAAGCGATCTAAGTCAACTCGCTTGAAACGCTGCTGTACTGCTCTGCGCAGCTCGTTGCGCAGAGCAGTCATTAACTCTTCGTTTTCTTTCATATAGATAAAGCCACGACTGATGATGTCTGGACTGGTTAAAAGCTGCCCCGTTTTTTTATCAACCGTCAAGACTACAGATACCATACCCTCTTCTGACAAGAGAATCCGGTCTTTTACGACGATTGTGCTAACAATAGAACCTGTCTGGTCAACCAAAATTGTTCCGTGCGGCACCTCCCCATCAATTTCCATTTTGTCTTTAGTGAACATAATTACCTGACCATTATCAGCATTAATAGTATTTGCTCTGGGGATACCATGCTCAACAGCCAGGTCAATATGGTATTTCTTGGCCGTGTAGTCACCATAAATTGGCATAAAAAACTTTGGTTTAATGACGTCTATCATTTCGCCATATTCTTCCTGACTACCATGCCCTGAAACATGCAGAGGGCCACAATGGTCGACTTCATGGCTCTCGTGCCTATAGACATGCACACCTTTTTTGAGAAACTCATCAACCATTGATCTAATCAGTGCATCATTTCCGGTATACGGTATTGGTGAACCCGATAGTATTACTGTATCCTCAGCCTCCAGTTTCACATGCTGATGGTCGCCGGTGCTCATCCTTTGCAGAGCTGAGTTAGGCTCACCCTGTACTCCTGTACATACCACTATTACTTCGCTTGGCTTCATAGTAGCAACGCTGGCAATTGGTATAAAAGTGCCTTTGGGTATCCTCATAAAGCCATTCCTAATTGCCATTTCCAAAGTACTTATCAAGCTACGCCCGTCCATTGCGACTTTTCGTCCATGTTTAACAGCAGCGTTAACTACCATCTGGACACGATTCACATTGGTGGAAAACATGGCGATAAAAACGCGACCCTGCGCCCCTTCCATAATGTCAATGATGCTTTGTTCGATGATTGATTCGCTGGGAGTACGCCCGGGTCGGTCACTGGTGGTACTTTCGCTCATCAATAAGAACACCCCTTCATTGCCTAGTTCTTTCAGACGCTCCATATCAGTTTTCTCGTGATCAAGCGGATTTGGGTCAAAACGAAAGTCACCGCTATTAATTATTCGACCAACTGGGGTGTCGACAACTACAGCTGTACTGCCAGGGATAGAGTGTGTTACGCGTACTAACTCCACAAAAAATTGTCCAATTTTTAACCTTTCGTGGGTTGTCTCATTCATAACGACAGTCTTTAGTTCAAAACCTTCAGGCAATGGCAAACCGTAGTTCTGAAAAATTTCCTCAACCCGACCAATACTGAACCGGCTGCCATATACTGGTACGCCGTACTTCGGCAGAATATGTGGCAGACCACCAATATGATCAAGATGTCCGTGAGTTATTACAAAACCGCGAATCTTACTTTTGATTTGATCCAAGTAAGTAGTGTCGGCAATGCCGTAATTAATACCCGGTAGATCAACCCCTAAGTCATTGCCGCAGTCAATAACAATTGCGTCGTTTTGATATTCAATCACCATCATGTTCTTTGAACCGCCGCCATCCATACCGCCTAGACCGATGATCCGTAGCCGGGGGCTATCATCGATGACATTAGCCCTCCTAGGTTTATCGACAGCTTGCGCTGAAGCATCCAGATACTGATTAGCTAACCTACTAGCATCCTGCACTGCTTGTTTTTGAGCACGTAAAGCAGCCCCCCGCGAAACTTTTTTAACCGGTCCTTGGCCATTGTTATTATTGGGCTGATTCATCGGCTTTCGTCCTTGGTGCTGATGTCTGCCTATAGACCCTCGTCCGTTTGGTCTGAAAGACGGCTTAGGTGTATTTGTTGGTTTATTTGGTTCCATTTAATTTTTGTCCTTTCATATTTAAGAGACTAATAATTTATTACTAAATTTTGGCGAGCACACGCGGGATCTTCATAAAATCGTCAATCAGTGTTTGACGCATGCCGCCGTTGTATAAAGCCGCAGCTGGATGAAAAAGCGGCATGTAAACTTGCCCTTTATAGCGCTTGGGTTGGCCATGACATTGGCTAATTCTCAACCCGGGCGGGAGCAGTACTTCCATACTGTGCCGGCCCAGGGTGACAACTAATTTAGGTTTTATTACTTCTAGCTGGCGCTTTAAAAAAGGCAGAAATTCGGCTTTCTCATCTGGATAAGGATCTCTGTTATCGGGGGGGCGATACTTAACAATGTTGGTAATGTAAACATCTCCTCTCTTCATACCTATTGCTTCAAGCATTTCGTTTAAAAAACGTCCAGCAGCACCAACAAACGGCAAGCCCTGTTCATCTTCATTTTTTCCTGGAGCTTCACCTACAAGCACTACATCCGCATCGGCGTTACCATCACCAAAAACCAGTTGTGTAGCTGTAGCCGCTAAATCCTGACAAATCTGCTGTTTGATAATTTCTTCCTTAATTTCATCAAGTTGGGTTTGTTTAGTTTTTTTACTCATATAAATTAACGGCTAAAGGCAAGACGTGCACCCCGGACAATATATTTAACTGCCCATACCACAAAAATTATGCAAATTGCATATTGCCATAGTGATCCTGAATCGGTAGCAAGATAGAAGAACCCGTAGCCCAGCCCGAGAAAAACTAGAGCTATCAAAACCAGTATCCACCATCTATGCATTAGTTTCTGTTCCTCGGTCTGCTTAGCCACTATTTTACCTTACTTATCTGACCTATTAGTCCTTATCTTTTAGATCCCTTTGAGCTGCCTTCATAGAAAGCTGCAAGCGGCCACGGTCGTCAATAGCTACTAGCTTTACAGTAACTTTATCACCTTCTTTTACTACATCGCTTGGCTTTTCTACACGCTCTTCTTTCATTTCACTGACATGCACTAGACCATCTTTTCCGGGTAAGATTTGTACAAAAGCACCAAAATCCATCACGCTAACTACAGGTACATTCTTATAGATTTTGCCAACTTCTGGCTCTTCTGTAATTGTTTGGATCCACTGCCGGGCAGCATCAATGGAAGTCTTGTCTGGACTGGCTATCATTATCGTGCCGTCATCTTTTATATCAATTTCAGCGCCGGTTTCAGCGGTAATTTTTTGAATAGTTTCGCCACCTTTGCCTATAACCTCGCGAATTTTTTCTGGATTAATGACAATCGACTCAACCCGTGGCGCATACGGACTTAGCTCATTCTTAGGAGAGGAAATCGTCTCGAGCATGTGCTTCAAAATCTCCGCCCGGCCAACCTTAGCTTGCTCTAGGGCTTTTTTAAGAGTTTCTACCGGTAAGCCATGCACTTTCATATCCATTTGCAGGGCTGTTATACCCTTAGAGGTACCGGCAACTTTAAAGTCCATATCTCCGGCAAAGTCTTCAGCATCAGCAATGTCGGTCAAAATGGCGGTTTGTTTGCCATCGGTCATTAACCCCATGGCCACACCGCTTACCGGAGCTTTTATTGGTACACCGGCGTCCATTAAAGCCATACATGAGGAGCATGTCGCCGCCATAGAAGTTGAGCCATTCTGACTCATAATCTCTGTGACAGAACGCATCGTGTATGGAAAATCTGCTTCCGCCGGTAACACCGCCTCAAGTGCCCGCTCCGCTAGGTAGCCATGACCAATTTCACGGCGCCCTGGACTGCCAAGACGTCTCACCTCACCCACCGTATAACCGGGAGCATTGTAATGGTGCATGTAGCGCCGTTCACCGTCGCCTTCCATAGTATCAACCATCTGAGCGTAGCTAAGTGGCGCCAGTGTCACAATGTTCATAGCTTGTGTCACTCCCCTAGTAAATAGGCTTGAGCCATGAGCCCTAGGCAAAAATCCGACTTCGCTGGAAAGTTGCCTAATTTCGTTAAGCTTTCGGCCATCGGGACGGATGTTTTCAGATAAAATACCCTCGCGCACATCTTTATGGATAGCCATTTCAAAGGCTTCGTCATAAACGCTTTTAACTTCGGCAAACTCTTCTTCACCAAGCTCTTTTATAAAATGCTCGTGCATTTTTACACGCAAGTCAGCTACCAGGTCATTACGTTCGGGGTACGGCGCGCGCACGCCTGTACCTAGCTTACCTTTCGTCCAATCATCAACGGCTTTAAGAATATCTGCACCGGGGAGCAACAGCACATAATCTTGAGGTCTTACTCCAACTTTCATGGCTAGTTCTTTCTGGAGGTCTATAGCCGGCTGGATAGCTTTATGAGAGTAGGCCATAGCCTCAACCACTTTGTCCTCACTAATTTCTCGAGCCCCGGCTTCCACCATCATAATGGCATCTTTAGTACCAGCCACTACAAGATCAAGCTCGCCCTCTTCTAGCTCTTTAGGGCTCAAAAATGCTTGTGGCTTTCCGTCTTTAAGGCCAACTCTTACGCCAGCCACCGGACCTTCAAAAGGCACACCGGTGAGCATAAAGGCAGCGCTCATAGCAATCATAGCGATAGAATCTGGACGAAAGTTAGGATCCATACTCAGAACCGTTGCTACACCTTGGACTTCATGGCGATAACCTTTAGGCCACAATGGCCTGATTGGTCGATCAATTAAACGGCCAATTAACACTGCTTCGTCTGATGGCCTGCCTTCGCGTTTTATAAACCGGCTGCCACTAATCTTACCGGCAGCGTATAGCTTCTCCTCGTAATCAATACTAAGTGGGAAGTAGTCCATGCCTGCTACAGGTTCAGGGCTGACCATCGCCGTGCCCAAAACGACAGTATCGCCATAGCGAGCTAGAACACTGGCAGTAGTACGGAAACCGACTCTGCCCACTTCTAATGAGAGCGGCTGCCCGCAAAAATCTGTTTCTACTTTTATTATTTTTTTACCAAAAGGGTTAATGGTTTGTGACATTTATCTAAATAGAATCCTTTCTGTCATTCGCGTACAGAGTGCAAATATATGCCACTTGTGCTGACGGTATATATCTGTGTCTCTGACCGCGAACGTTTATTAATGTGCACAAGCTTGGTCGCCGCCGGCGACGTATAGTCTGGGCACTTTTTAGCGTCTAATCCCTAGCTTCTTGATCAAAGCTAGATAGGCATCTCCATCTTTATCTGCAATATATTTAAGCAGTCTTTTACGTTTTCCAACTAACTGCAGTAATGCACGGCGAGCAGCAAAATCATGTTTATGGGCTTTTAAATGATCTGTTAATTCAGCAATCCGCGCAGTCATAATTCCCACCTGTGCGGCACTATTGCCAGAATCGGCATCAGTTTTGCCAAGATCTTTAACAATCTTGGCCTTCTTCTCACTAGTTATCATTCGAGTCCTAATATTAGCAGATTTATAGGTGTTAGGCAAGATGGTTTTGTGCTTTTTCTTCAGCCGATAAACCAGTATATGTTTTCCAGAGATCAGGCGCCACTTTAGCTAAATTCATTCTAACCTCGTACAAGCTTAAGGGGTCATTTTGTTCCACAAACCACCCTAAACTAAAGGTTTGGCGCAGAATCTGCATATCACCTAAATCTCCTACCTCAGCTAAATTACCAGCCAAGCGAGCAAGCATTTCTCCAGGTTTCTTAGAATCAACAATCGCTTTTTCTAAAGCATCAACTCCACGCATCATCCTATCTGCCCGCTCGTCGAAAGTGAGATCCGGGTTGCCAATACCCATCTGCTCAATTAATAAACGCGGCATACTGTAACCGGCCACGGTATTCATTGGCGCCATTTTATCTACGTAGCTAGGTGGAACAGATTTTTTCTCATATATTCCTGGCTTGTCCTGATGCCTTCTGTGTAGAGGCTTTTTAAGTATCCTGTAAAGATCCGGGTTTAACTCTCGTGTTTGTTTGGCTATCAATCCAAACCAATAGTTAACTGAGCCATAGCGATTAATCATTGCCTCTGGTCCACGTCCAGGGGCTTTATTTTCAGGATCTGTTAGCTTCTCGACAATTGGACATCCATTTGCCCAACCTAGAACCCTAGCTCGATTTCTAGAAGACAGTTTAAAAAATGATGGACGACGAAGAACATCACCTACAAAACTACCAGATCCAAATTCTAACTGTTCTCTTTTCATTAATATGGATAAATTATAGCAGTTTTTAGCTATTTTTGCAAGTTACTTACTTTCTCACCGGCTTCGGCGACGGCGGCTGTAGCTACTAATGTGGTGCTGTATAACGGTGCAGTCTCGACGCCAGGTACTAGAGGTAGGTTTGGCATTCCTGCCCCAATAAATATCCATTTAAGTGCAAGGTCGCCCAGGATCTCAGTGTTACTTCTTGTGATACTTGGCATTTCGTATTCTTCGGACGGCAAATGGTCATATCTGATTTTGTAAGGTGCAGATACCCTTTCGTAAACCATCACTCCTCCTCTAATTACTTATTGGTGGAGTTTGTATTTTACAGTGTAATTATATCATTTATGATAAGTTTGTCAATAGATTGAGCATTCTTAATATCATAGCTACCTATACTAGTTCGGTGTAGAGATAACAGATAAGCACCTGTTCTGAGCTTATCGCCAATATCAGTAGCAAGTGATCGTATATATGTGCCGCTGGAGACTCGAACAGCGAACTTTAGGGAGGGATAATTATAGCTAATATCTCCTATTTGATATATTTTAACTTTTCTGCTTTTGAGTTGCACTACCCTACCTTCTCTCGCTAATTTATAGGCTCGCTGGCCATTAACCTTTAGCGCACTATAGACAGGCGGAGTTTGTTCTACTTCTCCCACAAAGCTTTTTAGTGCCTCTTCTACATCTTTGAAGGATGGTCTCTTGTCATTAACTTTTGTTTTTTCACCTTCAGAATCACCTGTAGTACTAACTTCTCCTAATTTAAGCTCACCCTCATAGGTTTTGTCGAGCTTACTGAAATCCCCTGCCTTTTTGGTATAACTGCCAACTAATATAAGCATCAACCCTCTAGCAACAGGGTCTAGCGTGCCTGTATGGCCGACTTTAACATTTTGGCCAGTCTCTGTCTTAATAGTAGACCGGATTTTGGCTACTACATCGTGTGATGTCCAGCCAGTAGGCTTATCGACCAATAATAATCCATCCATAGATAGAGAATAAACAATCAACAAAAAACAATAAACAAATTTACTTATTGATTAAGGTTTATCGCCCGATGGGCTTAAGAAGACTTTTGCTTAGATCAGGATTACCTTGAACCGAGTTAACAGGGCTGGTTGATGGTGCCTGAGAAATGGCTAGCGGCGGGGGCACTGGAGGCGGAGGCGACTTTTTTAATAGATCGTTTGTTGAGGCCGGTGTTGTAGCAATAGCTGTTGCCTGTGCCGGAGCCGGAGCTACAGGCGTAAGAGCACCAGGATGCAAGCTGGTAGAGCTTAGAGGTTGTGCATTTAAGGCTGCGATTGGCCCTTCAAAAGCTGGATCATAAGGAGCAGTTGCAATAGCTCTGTTAATCGCACTTCTAGCCGTACCCATCGTAGGCACGGGCGAACTGGACGCAACCGGTAGGGGTATGTTTAAAGGATTAGGGTTAGCCCTTTTCATGGCTTTGACCGCCGGGTCAGATTCTAGTAGTTCCAGTTTTGGCATTACCGAACTCTGTGCAATGGCTGCTTTCTGCAATAGTGCAGTATTGTTAGCAGTAGTAGCAGAGGTCTCACTTAAGACGTCCATCGGAGCTTTACGCTCAACATCTGTCCAGTCGGGTTGAGTATCTGCAGTAAAGGCCGCCATAAATGCTGGTTGATGATCGATAGGATTAAGCAGCTCATGACGAATCTGGCTTGGCTTAGGCGGAGTCTGGGAAGGCTTAGACGGCAAAGGTGCCGGCAAAGTTGGTAACAATGGGGGCAAAGCCGGATTTGGGATTGCAGATTTCTGTACTGGAGCAGGGCTGGGAGTCGGAGCCTCCGGCATGAGCTTAGGAACTGGAGGAAGCGGCTGAGGCTTAGAAGGAACAGGTGCCGGTGGAGCAACAGGCAGCTGAGGTAACGTTGTTAAGAGATTATTTTTAGAGACAATATTACCTTGATTGTCTATGCGGATTTCTGGTAAGTCTCCATCTGTTTTAGGAGCGGTTTTCCCGGGTTCTTCGTGAGGTATGCTAAGTGTATCTGATGGAGTAGACGGTGGTGCGGCCGGCCCTGATGTGGCCACGGGGTTAGGCGCTTCCGGTGGCTCAAGCTTACTGACAATTAACTGTTGGTTTGCACCGGCAGCCATCAACTGTGCCGACATAGTCATAACTTTTGGTGAGGTCTTGTTGTTAGAGAAACGCTCAGTTTCAGCAACGATGCCCGTTAAAAAGGCCGTAGCCATCTGGGCATCAACTAGGCCGGTGCCAAAGGCCTCACTAATGCTTACTAACATCTCGCACAAACTACTGGCAGACGGGTCCTGCCAGTTGATCTGCCCTAAGCTTGGGGCAGCCTCTTGACCGGCATTAACGGATATTACGGTGGCATCATGCAATATGCGTCCGTGAGCAGTGATGGCAGCATCTAACTGAGCTCTGTCACGCACACCCAGCGCTAGTACGGCTTCAACGTTAAAATCACCTTCGCTAAATACCAGATCATGCTCGCCAATGCTCGTTCTGTAAGGTGTTATATAAATGCGGACAAACTGATCTTCTATCTTGTAGCGGATCTTGTCGGCCTTAGCTTTATCCAAGCTGATAATAAAATCACGTAAACTATCTGTGTTTGATTCGATCGTCTTTTCCGGCTGCAAAAATTCGATAGTACTAGGTATCTGGCCGGAGAAGACAGCTGTAGCATGTTTGTTTAGCTTATTTAAGAACAAAGTCATGCCAATACAAGCCGCTAATTGATCAACAGAAGGGCTATTACTAACAGTGACCAATACATTATTGGCCTGCTTCAACTTTTCAACTATCTGCTGTTTGGCAGCTGTTTGATCCATTTTTTGTTTGTTTTAATTCGAGAAGTTTTTGTGAGGTGACTTCTTACGCCCAGATTAGCATGAGGGTTATATTAAAAGCAATAGCAAAATCCAATTTTACACATAAATCCCAAAGCCCTTAAAATCAGGGTTTGTACCATATTCAGGGTCATAATAATGGTCAAGGGTATCTTCATAACTTCTTATACCCATATGCCCGCCAACCGCAATAACTTGTATACAGTCCGGCTTCTCCCTTCCCAAGCCGACAATTGAATGGCTAGCACTAGTGTGGCCACGAAACTTGTAGCCTATAACTCCACGTTGACCCAAGGATAACCTCCTGCCCTTTTCTATCGGCTCACTATCTACTACTTCGGTGGGTGGCCTAACACTATTACCACTGTCGGCTCCCACCATCCAGAGCCCAAACCGATGGCAATTATAGGTCTCAGTAGAAATATGACCGCCTCTACATTCGGCAATGTACCTCGCAAAAAACTCAATTAGTCTCTTCGCAAAGATGTCATTAGATGGGATAGCAACCCTTTCTGCATCTGATTTAGAAAATTGGTGGTTAGGGTCTGCAGATCCAAATGTCGGCTGCCAAAGTACTTCACCGTTGTTAGTCAGGCCTACTACACGGTTATATGGTCGCACAGTTGGCTTAAATTCTGGACGAGTCCAGGTACTAGGAACAGTATAGGCAGCCAGTTCGCCTGTGGCTCTCATTTGTGCAGATAATAAACTAATAATGCTATGTTGTCAATTGAGCACCCTTTACAAACAGAGGTTGTATCTGTATAGTAGAGCCCCATGCCAATTATTAAGTCAGCTAAAAAAAGAGTAAGGGTTGCCGCTAAGGCACGCGCTCGTAATTTGCATACTAGGCGAGAGGTTCGTCGCACCTTAAAAGCCTATACAGCTGCTGTAGAAAGCGGCAAACCAGTTGAAGTTGCCAAGGCCCACAAGGAAGCTATGAGTGCTCTTGATATAGCGGCAAAAAAAGCTGTTATGCACAAAAATAAAGCTGCTCGTTATAAGGCCAAGTTAGCTTCCCTGGCCAAAACTGCCGGGATCAAACCGGGCAAGGCAGTCGTCAAAAAACCTACGGCTAAAACGGCTAGCAAAAAAACTGCTTCAAAGAAATAATCCGCTTTATAAAGTCACTATATAGGTCTTTAACGCTTCATCCAGGTCTATAGAGGTGGTTTTGTTTTTTAGATCAATCTTGTAAGCCTCGTCAACCATATGCTTTAACTTTGGTTCTTCAAGTCTGCGTGCTAAGCTAGCCGCTTTATTAAGCGGAAACGGATTAAGCCCAGTATCTTTGGCGATTTCTGCCGTGGATTTATCCTTGGCAAATTTAACTAGCGTTAAAAGCTCCAGTTGCCAGGCAATCATTGCCAGAATAGCTTCCGGTTCAACTTTTTGTGCTCGCTGGTCTTCGTAAAGTTCCAAAGCCTTCTCTTTTTTCCCGCCAAAAGCGGCGTCTATTAAATCAAAGACTTTGCTCTGTGGCGTTGGCTCTGTCAGAAGATCGATATTTTGCCGTGAAATTTCCGGATTATAAATCGCCAATTTTGTTAGCTCGTTAAAAAGCAGTTGCTGATTATCGCCTACCCTCTCAACTAGATAAGTAGCATCGGGTCGACTGATTTTAGCACCTTGTTTTTCTGCCTCTTGTACCAGCCACCTCGCCAGACCATTCTTGTCTAGAGGATTGAATTCTTCAAACTTTGTATGCTTTTTTAACAGTTTAAAATAGGATGTTCGTCTATCTATTTCAGGCTCGTACAAAATCAGGTCTACATCACCAGAAACTGAACCAATAACTTGTTCGATCTGCTCAGTGAATTGTTTGTTTGCATTGCCCTGACGGACCACCACCATTTTGCGCTCGGCTAAAAATGGCAGGCTTTGCAGACTGTCAATTATTGATTGAGCTTCCGTCTCTTCAGCGTCAAATCTTTCCAATGCAAGGTCACTATGTTTAGACACAAACGCTGAGACGAGTTCGTCCAGTCTCTGGCTCATAGCAAAAGAATTGGATCCGCTTAAACTAATAATCATTTAGGTGGCCTCTGCTCTTTTGGGCAAATATGGGTACCACGGCCAGCCACTCGTATCTTCTCAAGAATTGTGCCGCAACGTGGACAAGGCTGGCCCTGTTTACGGAAGACCTTGGCAAAACTTAAATAACTCCCCTTTTTACCTTCGGCATTTACATAATTTTTATCTGTACTGCCGCCTCTTTCAATACTAAGTTTCAGTATGTCCCGCAGAGCTTGGTGCAGCACAACCAGTTTAGTCTTTGGAGCTCTAGTTACAGCTGTTGAGGGATGAATCTTGGCAGCCCAAAGTGATTCGTCGGCATAGATATTGCCAACACCTGCCAAGACTTTCTGATCCAGCAAAACTGCCTTGATGGGACTATTTTTGCGCATCATTAACCGTTCAATAAATTTATCTACTGTAAAGTCGTCTTCAAGCGGTTCTGGTCCGACGGTCTGCATAAAATCTATCTGCGGCACTTCGGCCGTGGGCAATAGGCGCATCCAGCCAAACTTGCGTTGGTCATTAAAAAATAACTTGGAGTCATCTGTAAAATCGATAACTACTCTTGTAGATTTGGCTGGTAATTTACCGACTAAACTTTCCGAAGGATGCCCAGCGCCAAACCGTTTTTTACCCATAAATACAAGTTGGCCGGTCATTTTTAAATGAATAATTAAGGAGTATTTACTTGATAGTTCGATAATCAAAACTTTGGCGCGGCGTTTGACCTCTTTAATTTCAGCACCAATCATAAATCTAGCAACATCTGCTGGAGCATTGGGGAAGCTTTTTTGCCAATCATGCCATACATCTTTAATCACCAGTCCTGGCAATAACTTTGCCAGGCCAATACGGATTGTTTCTACTTCTGGTAGTTCAGGCACACATTAATTATATCTTTATGCTAAGCAGCTTGAGCTACAGAAGCATCTCTTTCAAGAGCTAAAGCTCCCTCAGCCTGATTCCAGCCAGGCATATGGACTACTACACTACGTAATGTTTCAGCAGATGCTACCCCTGGACTAACAAGAAGATGGGTAACTTGAGGATAGCCATTTATGGCTGCAAGTGCCGCGGCCAGCACTCCAAGATGGTAGTGGCACGGATTAACATCTTTTATATCTTCGATGCTAACTCCTCGTACCTCTAAAGGAGACATATATGATGTATATGCAGCATAGCGAACAGAATCTAGCCTGGCATCTAGGGCTCTTATTGTCGCTTGGCCCAAAGGTTCGCCAAAGTATAGTAGACCTAGTTTGGTGACTACTGAGTTAGTAGACAAAATCCTGCTTCTGGTGTTTTCTGCTTCCCAATCAAGCCTTCCGTGGTCGATACCATCATTGAGAAGAGGTATTTGCTCAAGAGCCTGGGGTGATATTGCCATTTTTGTGTGCGGTTTAATTTAACACTACGCTTAGAAACAGCTTTTAGCAATAAGGATAAGCTTAAGCGGCAAAAGCTTGAGCCCAAACAGCCCCGACAAGACTTTCCCTGTCTTGCACAGGCAGAGTGATGCTACCATTAACATCTACAAAAGCATGCATTGGTCTCATATCCTGGTCAATAATTAGCCTGCCTTCCTGGTTCGGCAGTGGTGGCTTGACCTGAATTGGTACTTTTCTTGTCTCATCTGGACCTACTGCTATGATCGCCACAACATCAGCGGGTAGTTTTGGATGTAGCTCCTCATCGGGTGTCGCATATCGTGCGCCTTCAATACTTTCTTTTATGACTAGTTCTCTGAGTAGGCCTTTAAGCCATGAATACCGTGCTCCACGATGGGCATCCTCCAGAAATGCCGGGCTTGAACCTATGAGATTCCAGGCATTTGACGTATTCTCGTCTAAAAAGGGTGTGATTTTTTTGTGTTCCTGCTCGCCGAGCAAATTAACAAGGTGTCCTGTTATAGTTTGCAAGCTCACTTTTGCCGAAAGATAGCATCGCATAGATTCAGAAACCTTCGGGTGATATTCGCCTAACTCTTCTTTCTGTATTAGAAAGGTTGCACGATTGCCAACTGCTCCGAGGGTAGAATAGAATAGCCCGCGCAGTAAATTGCGCATGTCTAGACCTTCAAACTCCCCTGCGTCATCCAGCTCAGCCAGTCTTGTCCTTGCTAAAGTTGTGGCACCAATAGCTCTACTTTTTGCTCCTCTGCTACTGGACAAGGCCTGATCAACATCCGAAATAGCCAATTCAGAGACCTGCAGCTCTGAAGGCCGAAACGATGCTGGAGCAAAGCCTTCTATTTGCGCCAGTCGTCTATTCTTAAATTGACGACCTGTCTGTCTACTCATTTTGAGCCTTATTAATAATGCTTATTTAACTTAATTACACTCTTATTTTCAGAAATGTCAAGGCTTATAATCTAAGGTATGGAAAGTCTGCAGGACATCTTGGCCAATAAAAAGTTCAGTCCGCCGGACGAAATAACACTCATTAAAGAATACGTAGAGCGTAAATATAAAAGTAAATGCCGTGTTAGACTGCAGCGCGGTACACTAGTGCTTAGCGTGCCCAATTCGGCTTTGGCGGCGACTATTCAGCTAGAGCGAATGAGTTTAATTGAAGCTTGCCACCTCAAAACTAAGAAACTATTTATTAGGAACCAGTAAGCAGCTTAACCAGCTCGGTTTTCATATGTTCGAAATCTTTGTAGTGTATAGCCTGCATGCCGGCGTTTCTTGCACCTTCGCAATAACGGTCTACATCGTCTATAAACACGCACTCACTGGGTTTAACACCTAATTTCTTAGCCGCTAATTTATAGATTTCTGGGTTTGGTTTTGTGATACCTACCATAAATGAAAGGGTGATTTCATCAAGCAATTGAAGATCTTTGGCCAAAAATAGCTCTGGTAGCCAGTTGGCACTTGAATTAGAAAGCAGACCGATTTTATACCTAGGCTTAAGTTTCTTGCGGATATAATCAAAAAGAGGCTCATTAGCCTGATTATTGCTCAGATAGCCATGCACTACTTCTTTGTCTACTCCGCTCAATTCAGCCAGTCCATTTTCAAATTCTTTATAGGACATATGGCCCATATTAGATTTATCCATTAATTGTTGAGCCTTTAGACGATCTTCTGGTTTAGAGTCGAAATACTTGTCGCAAAAAACTCTAAATCCTTCCGTAGTTAGTACTCCGAACAGGTCAAAAATAACGGCTTTTAGGTTAGTGGTTTTTTGGCTGGTTTTAGATTTGCCAGTCGAATAAAGCAGCTCAGGTTTATTTTGAAGCACTAAATCAAGCAGTTCTTTGGCCCGATCACGGTAATCGTTACCCGCATTCGTGGCGTCATACCAGGCATCATATTGCATGCCCAAAGATCGCTGGGCCATGATGGCCATTAGCTGCTCTTCCATATGCTCAACCTTGTCTGCTTTATCTAAAAATGACTTTAAAAAGTGCTTGGCCGTATCTGTAGAAGGCTCAAAGCTAAATAGCCTGACGTATGCTCTAACCACATCGTAATAACGGGTCCCGCTTGGCGTGAAATTTTCCAGGTCGATCCACATTATCCTGCCGTCATCCAGTAAATATGCGTGGCGATGTGGCGACAGGTCACCATGAGAGATCCTTGGGCGTAAATATGGAAGCAAGGGCTCAATAATTTTGTTGATGCCCTCGACCTGCTCTTGGGTAATCTGGTCACTTGATAGCGGCGGAGCTGCCCACTTTGCCATGTTTTTACGGATATCACGGTAGTCAAAATGGCCAACAAATTTAGTTTCTCCATAAGGCTTAATTCGGTCTATACTAGCTAGCTGCTGGGTCAATTTATCAAGCCTCTGTTCTACTTCTGCTTGCGCCATACCCGGAGCAACAATCGGCTTTGCCTCGACATACTCCCGGACCAGATAGTCCTTTTTTATCTCATATAACTTTGGGATAAACAGGTTAACTTCCGGATGCTCAGCGGCTAGATCTGTCAAGAAACCCATTGCATAAGCTTCATTCTGCAACCGCTCGCCCCTGCCGGGAGCTATGGTTGGTTGGATTTCTTTGCGCACTGCCGGTTGTCCGCGCCAATCAACAAGAGTGACTTTAAAATCTTCATTCTCTTGAAGTATCTGGCCTGATTTTTGAGCCTTGTTCACAAAGATACTATAACAACCTACTAATTAGCTGGTGGTGAAGTTAACGATAAACTAACTTTGCTTGTAAGCTTTGAATAATCAGGGATCTGGCGTTGAAAAAGTGTAAGTAAGCTCGAAGTTCCAGCTGCTGACGTGCCAACAGCACTGCCGCAACTTGATGACCAGGATGAAAACAGCTCATTGTCATCCTTAGTTAGCCTGTAGAGATATCGTGTTCCTAGAGGGCATTGGCCGGCAGGGTCGTCAGATACTTTAGGATGAGGCTGTTTAGCCAAAAACCCGAAGTTGCTTATCGACCTAAGAAAAGTGGAATAGGCTTCAGGTGTGTTGGCAAAGGAATGGCTGTCAATGACCGCGTAATTGTAGCCCTGTAGAACATCCACCGTACGTAAGTTATTATCAACGCTAATACGAATAGCACGGTGCAATTCGTTGCCATTGATAATTCCGTCAGAGATTAGGCTTACAGATGAATTGTATTGTGCATAGTCTGGCAAAGGCTGTAAAACTACACCTGTAGGCACTGTCTGTGGTTTCTTCGGGCTGTGTGGCCACAGCCATATAATGAGAAATAACAGGATTATGAAGGCTAAAAAACCAAAAAATAATCGTCGCATATGCGGCTCCTATAATATTATAATACCATCAACTACTAAAATTAGCAAGTCTAGTTGGTTATTAGCCCACTTCGACAAAGAAGCAGAGCCAGTTTTCGGTTGAGCTTTTAGGTCTCGAGGAGAAGTCAACAAGTTTATAGCCATTTTTTTCTAGAACTTTTTCAAACTCAGCCATCCGCCAGAATGAAAAAAATCTTTTGTGCTTCTGGCCTTCAAAATCCTCATACCTGACACCTTCGCCATTGCCTTCTATTAGAGAAATAAAACCTACTCCGCCGTGCTTAACTACAGATTTTATTCGAGACAGAGCCTCATCCATACGCTCTTTAGGAACATGCAGTAAAATAGCGGCCGCCCAAAAACCATCAAATTTCTCATTAAAATTAAGATCGTAAACGCTTTGGAGTAAAAATTTTTGACCTGGAAGATAGTTATGGGCAATTTTAAGTAACTCTTCTGATATATCCGTTCCGGTATACTTATAGCCTAGATCGATAAGTTTCTTAGCATGTTGCCCGCCGCCCGCACCAACTTCTAAGACCGATCCCTTTGGTAGTAATTTATGAAACCTAGTTAATTCAGGATTCCAATAGTCAGCCGGGTGGTACTTTTGCCAGCCATCCTTCAAAATGCCGTTTTTAACCAACCCATCATATGTTTTAGTTGTAATCCACTCTTTAGAAGTTAAATCAGCCATTTTTAAGTAATTCTGTAAATTCCGATGGATATTTATAAGCGAGTCTTTTAGATGCTTCTTCTTTAGTTACCCATTCGTAACCGGCATGCTCTTCACTTAGGGTAATTTTACTGTTTTTAGGGATTCTTACTTTGTAAATCATTAATATAAGACCGACCTTGTGCCCGTCTATAGGTATATCTTTGAAGTTTGAGACTACAGCTGTAAAAAACTCAGGTTTGTTTATTTTCTTTATACCTGTCTCTTCTTCTACT
>DASRGY010000028.1:0-8009 GCA_035650795.1 Saccharimonadales bacterium (SeqCode) | reverse complement strand
ACTATTATTCGATTGAGGTCCAGATAACTTGATACCTTGTATAGGTATTCATTAGCTTCTTGGCCGACAAAACTGCAATTATTTTCAGGGCAGTAGGTGTTGTGGAAATCAAGCGATATATCATAGTTGCTGCACAACTTTAATAGCTGTGCAGCTTTTTTTTCTTCGTAATTTTTGCTTTTTATATTGCCCGGAAAAGATCTGTTTAGATCTTGCTTAACAAACCGGCTATTCTGGGCAATGGCTCGCTCGTTACCAAGAACTACATCAACATTTTTTATTGGCTTTGCCTCAATTAGCTTAACTAATTCCAGGCCGAGTGGTTCGTTGCCGTGTATTCCGCCAATTACCAAAATTTTCACAGATTCTCCTTACCATTATTTATCTAAACTCAACTGTTACGAAGTCACGTCTATCGGGGACATTTGGCCCAGGCCCAAAAATAGACTGGCGGTTAAACACAGTTGCAAGTCCATCAAAATCTCTTTCCGTAGCAGCAACAAGCTTCTCATTAATCGTTCTAAAGGCCATTGTTGAGGGTCCTAATCTTAAACGTGACTGCCTACAGATTTCGGAAAAGTTTCTTAAATTGCCATTAGGTCTTCTTGTACGGTCAGCAAATATCTCATCTAGCCACACTACTTCATTTGTTCCGATGACTTTAGGCATCCAGTTGGCCATTTCAGGCACATCAGCGTATTTAGCTTCAGCTATATATTTAGCATCACCATTCCACAATAAAGCCGCAAGCACAAGCTCATCTGCTTCGCGTTCTAAATACCACACTGACGACTTATCTGTTGATAGTTTATCTAGTCTTGCCGTTAACTCGCCAGGATCATATGCCGGTTTTGTAGGAGTATTTCCACATACCTGACATGTCTCTCCGATAGCTACTGCAGAAAGGCTAGCGACACATCTTTGTGGTCTTTGACTATCAGCACAAGCACTAACCTCAAACCAAGGTTCACCAGCATATGCACGCTGGTAGACTGGTACTATCTCAGGATAAAATTCTCTGACCTCCTCCGCCGAGTAGAATCTTCCCATTTCATTATTTGCACTCATTATTTCTCCTTAAGATTAAATTTACATATTAAAAACGCCGGGCGATCCCGGCGTCTAAATAAATCTGTTAAATATCTAGTTAACCGAGTCGCTCCGGCGATATATGACCATGATGCTTAGCTAACGCTAGCATTGCTGAGCGGTAGCCGCTACAACCATTCTTCAGCCAGTCACTAATACGGGCAACTGTTCGGCTACTAAGCTTTGTTCTTTCTATAATGTCAGAGTATTTGTAACCGGCAGTTAGCATCCGTGCAGCTCTAAATCGAGTTGCAATTTCTTCAATCTCTGTTTCTGTCATCACATCACGCAAGAAGTTTTCTGTCACCTCAACTGTATCAATAGAAGCAATTGCCTCAGCTAGTCTCTGGGCATCTTCATTCTGCCAAATTCTGGTTTTGGACTTGATCATATCAGTACTTTACTAAAGTAAAGTGGGTATGTCAATAAGAAAAAATAATGAAAGGAATTAGTTAAACCTAAGATGTTGTCGGGGGTAATTCTCTAGGGATAAGGTAGTTTTTGGACTGGCTCATAAGAGAGCGGAGATGTGTTACCTGACCATCTGGCAGATCAGAGTGGTCAACGCACCGCTCAAACCATTTTGCTACTTCATTTGTAGCATGCATATTTAACACTAATGTCTCGAGCATATCCTTGTGCGGAGTATATTCATGGTGTAGACAGACTCTGTCATCATCATGCATGACTGGAGCCTCTAGGCTTGGCAATATAACATCTCCAGATAGCTCAATGCTAAATCTTATACCAATTACACCGCTATATTCATATGGATCAACTTTAACTTCCCCAACTAAGGACTCATATGTTTCCCGATTGCCGTTTTTAAGCGAATCCAATGCATGTTGCCAGGCAATACCAGCTAGTCCACTATCAATTAAGACGCGAGTTCTTCGTAATCTAGCTTCATTATGAAATAAGACGGCAGCCTCAAATATAATATAAGGATTTTGCGTCCCTTCCAATTCCATAGGATAAATATAACATTTTGTTGTTGATTTTGCTTCAACGAAATGAGATATTACTGATATGGTAAAAGACAGACCAAGAATAAGCTCGCCCTTAAGACTCACACCAGCCTTTCAGCTTTTTAAGCCAAGTAAAGATTTAGTACTTAAGCATATATGGATTTTTGGGCCTCTTTATGCCGTTTTTGTCTTTTTTTCAATCCATTCGTGGCTATGGTCGCCAACAGGGCCTGGAGTAAAACACCACTGGTGGCAATCTACTGGAGTTAGCATACCTTGGGGACCAGACCCTGTCTCAATAGACTACGCATTCGTGGGATTCACTGTCTTTTGGTTTTTATTCACAATCATCGTTGGGACAATTGTGCAGATAATGTCTCAGAAAGCACAGTTAGAAGCTGCTGAGGGTAAAAATCCGGCTTTTGACAAGTTGTGGGGAACCGTAAAAGAAATGTGGCTAAAAATGATAGGCCTTTATATCGTTGTGACAGCGGTGATTATTATCGGCTTTTTCTTAATTATTATTCCAGGGATATTTATGGTTAAGCGATACTTTATGTCTACATATGTGATGCTTGACCATAAAAACCTAAGTATCCGTCAAGCAATGGATAAAAGTGCCGCAATGAGCCCATCAACAGATGCTATCTGGGGAGTAGTTTTAGTTGGCATTTTGTTTGGAATAATATCTGTTATTCCAGTTGTTGGTTGGTTAATAGGTGGGGTGTTAAGCATTCTTTATTCAGTCGCTCCTGCCCTCCGCTACCAAGAACTAAAACGCTTAACTGCATAGAAATTCCATAAACAATAGGGTAAAATAACACCTGTCAAGGGCGAGTGGTGGAATTGGTAGACACGCTAGGTTTAGGACCTAGTGCTCGAAAGAGTGTGAAGGTTCAAGTCCTTTCTCGCCCACCAAGTTTATTACCTAGGTCGGAGACTGGCTACTAAGGCCGCTTTGAGTTCAAGCTTATCATCAAGACTAGTTAGCCCACTTTGGCCATTTTTGCGTTCTACCGCTCGTCTTAGTAATTCATCAGCAAAATGAGGGTTTTTGGATAAAACCGGACCGTGAGAATATGTACCGAAGATGTTTTTATAAACTACACCCTCAGTTCTATCTTGACCATTATTGCCTTTGCCTTTTATGACTTTGCCAAGAGCTAAAGACTTATCATCCAGCATGGTTAGACCGCTGTGGTTTTCGTAGCCTACAACTTTGCCCCACTTAGTTTTATAAATCATATTGCCAATCAAGCGTTCCGGCCCAGCTTTTGTCTCTAGTGGCAGAATACCAATACCTTTAATTTCTTCATTCTTATGTGTAATAAAACGCCTGCCAAATAGCTGGTATGATCCACAAATTAGCAGAACTACCATGCCCTCATCAGCCATAGCCTTGAGTTCTTTGCCTTTTTTAAGCAAATCCCCTTGTATTGAACTCTGCACTGCGTCTTGGCCACCTCCAGCAATTAATATGTCCGTATTTGCAGGCAGCTTTTCACCGATGCCAATAACTGAGACTTTAACTGGAATATTGCGCCATTGCAGACGCTTTTGCAGAACTATTGTATTGCCCGTATCGCCGTAGATATTCATTTCTTGGGCGTATAAATGGACAATGTGAATAGGGCTCATTAAATACCTTCTTTGCTCATTTCTGCGGCTTTAGATTTTAAGATCTTTCTAATCTTTAACATGGCGGTATAGGTACAAAAAATAACCTTATTTTGATCAGTGCTTTGCAAAATATCTCGGACAAATTTAGATAAGCTGGTGTGAGTTTTTTTAAACGGCACTTCGTCATACTTTAGCCTAACTGCCATATCGTAAGCTCGTGTGCCGCTACAAAAAATAGAGCCGGGCTGTTTGGCTAAATCAGCAAAATCGATATCCCATAGCCAAGAAACATCCCGGCCATCTGGGTAATCATCATTAATGGCAATGCCGATAACTCCATACTTTTGCTCTTCTAGATCACGCAAGTTATGGGTAAAGCTGGCTGGGTTTTTTACCAGCTGCAGGCGCAGTTGAGCACCGCTGCTAAGTTTTATTAGCTCACCTCGGCCAAAAGCCGGTTTAACTGAGCTTAGAGCGCTTAGAATTGATTCAACCGTTATTTCTGGGCGACTTGTTATGATTGTGGCTATTGCCGCTGCAATATTCAAGGCGTTTTGCGAGCCTTGCAGTTTTGTCTTAGCAGAATGCTTTTTACCACCTATCGTCAAGCTGAGCTGATTAGAATTAAAGTCGCTCAGAATAACATCTGCCTCTGCGGCTTTGAAGTATTTAGGCTTGTCTACAAAGTGATGCTGATCGTCCGGCACAAAAAATTCAGCTAACTTTTCACTGTGACCAAACCAGGCAGTTCTGGCTTTAGTTTTTGATTTTAGTGACGCGATCCGAGGGTCATTAGCATTTAGAACGACAAAATCTTTAGCTGATGATACAACTTTACCGATAAGCTCAGCCGTTTTATCAATTTCACCAAACCGATCGAGCTGATCCCGCCCGACATTTAGCGCAACAACCCCGTTTGGTTTATAAAGCTTGGTGAAGTGGACTGCGTAAGCTTCATCCTGCTCAAAGACAGCGATGTCATAGATTAAATGCCCATTCCAATTAATGGTTTTTACGATGGTAGATATAATGCCGCGCACAAAGTTACTACCACTGCGGTTTGTAAGTGCCCGCAGGCCTTGAGCCTCTAATAAATCGCTGATGATCTTTGTGGTTGTAGTCTTGCCGTTAGTACCCGTGATTAAAATGACTCCACCTGGTAGTTGGTCTAACGCGGTTTTAAGAAACTTAGAGTCAGTTTTCTCTACCACCAGTCCCGGAAGAGCCGAGCCACTGTGGCTTATTAAACGACTAACAAGAATGGTCGACTTGCCAACTAGAATTGAAAGCTTAAACATTCAAACTAATTATACCCAGTAGGAAGCTTTTACGTGCTTGGTTATACTTTTAATTAAGGTTAGTAATAGCTCTTAAGGTTGCTACGCGCTCGGCTAGATCTGGATATTTCTTGAGGTTTTCTTTTCGTTCTATGAATTTCTGAGCGGCGTTTCTGGCGCTAGCAATAAGTTTTATATCTGTTAAATTAGCAACTCTTAAGTCTAACGCGCCATGCTGCATCGTGCCATAAATAGCGCCAGGCCCGCGCAACTGCAAATCAAGCTCAGCAAGCTTAAAACCATCAATCATAGATTCTAGTGCTTTTAAGCGGGGTCCTGGATCTTTACTATCGCTAGGAACTAGATAGCAGTAGCTCTGATGTTCACTCCGGCCAACCCGGCCGCGCAATTGATGAATTTGGGCCAGGCCAAAACGCTCAGCGCCTTCAACAACCATAATAGTTGCGTTTGGCACATCCACTCCTACTTCTATAACTGTAGTGCTGACTAATATATCAAGCTCGTGATTTATAAAATTTTGCATTACGGCATCTTTTTCAGCTGATTTCATGCGACCATGTAGTAGCGCAACTCGACGATGTTTGAAATCGTTTTTACTTGTTCGTTCAAATACGTGCTCTACAGATAGCCCGGCCCTTCTGTCTCCCTCCTCAATTAGGGGACAAACAATAAACGCTTGCCTACCAGCCTCGATCTCATTGTCTATTTCTCTATTAAGTTGAGTGCGCGAGTTTGGTGACCAGATTTTGGTAATTATTGGTAGACGGCCAGGTGGCATTTCGTCCAAGACAGAAATATCGAGTTCGCCGTATAGCGTCAATGCGAGGCTGCGCGGAATAGGAGTGGCAGTCATATGCAACACGTGTGGCATATGACCAGCTTTAGCCTGGATTTTTTTCCGCTGCTCAACGCCAAAGCGGTGCTGCTCATCGACAATAACCAAGCCTAGTTTATGCATGTCAACCTGTTCGGCTATCAGCGCGTGAGTGCCGACCATTAAACCAACCTCACCGCTAGCGATGCGCCTTCGAGCTTCAGTTTTTTGCTTTGGTTTAAGTCCACCGATCAAAAGCCCGATGTGGTCTTGATACTCAACATTCGTTAATAACTTATAGAGGTTGTCGGCATGCTGACGAGCTAAAATCTCTGTTGGAGCCATAAATGCGGTTTGAAACCCCTGTTCTAGAGCTGCTAGGGCCGCCATGGTCGCAACCACGGTTTTTCCTGAACCAACGTCTCCTTCAAGCAGCCGGTTCATGGGTTGGGTTTTAGCCATATCTCGGTAGATACGCCAAATAGCTTTGCGTTGGGCATCAGTTAACTTAAACGGTAATTTTGCGACAAATTCGCGAGTTAATCTGTCATTAAATGGAATTTTGACTGATTTATCTTTATATAGTTCATACTTGTTAAGAAGAGCAGCTAGGCTAAGTTCAAATACTTCTTCAAACCCTAATCTTTTCTTAGCTCTTTCTAACTGCTCTGCCGATGAAGGAAAATGGATCTCTTTAACTGCCTCAGCGAAGTTCATTAGTTTTTGCTGCTTTATAAGCCAATCAGGCAGGTGCTCTTTGAGCTCATTAACGTCAGTGATGGCCTGTCTAATTAACCTTCTGATAGTAAAAGACTTTAGACCTTTTGTTTCACGGTAAATCGGGATAATCCGCGCGGTGTTTACCGGAAAGTCACTTACCAACTCGACAGATGGGTTGGCAATCGAAAAACGGCTGCGGCGCAGAGCGTATTCTCCAGCAATGTAATATGATTGGTTGTTTTTTATAGCACCGGATCGGTATGGCTGATTGAACCAAACCAAGCGAACACTACCTGTATCGTCAGCTGCGATTGCCTCAGTAATATGCATACCGCGCCTCACGTAACGACCAGCAACGTGGGTGATCTTTGCCTCAATTGTTACTTGGCCGGGCTTAAGATCCTTAATGGAAATAACGTTCGAGTAGTCTTGGTACTTACGGGGGTAGTTGCTTACAAGATTGCCAACAGTCTTAATGCCAAGAATATTAAGCTTCCTAGCTACCTCTTCGCCCACTCCTTTAAGTTCTGTAATCGGTGTAGATAATGTCACTCTAGCTCTATTAAAGCAGAGTCTTTGTAGGCCTTGCCTCGCCGCAATAGCAGTCGGCCGTTTTGAAAGTCACTTGATTGAAAATTCTCACGGCCAATGCTTTTACCATTTATATATACAGCATTGCCACTAAGCAACCTTCTAGCGTCTGAATTTGATTGAGCTAAGCCGCTTTTTACTAAAGCTTCTATGATGCTTCCGCTATCCGAAGTTTTTACAGACTTAACTTCTTTTTTTACCTCTGAGAGTTCCTCATCAGACGCCTCCGCAATCGATACTTGACCTGTTAAGTATTTTGTAGCTTTTTCGGCTTCACCAACTTCGCCATGAATCAGCTTAGTTACTTCGGCAGCTAACATCTTTTGAGCTTCTCTGGCGGAAGGATCTTGTCGCTGCTTAGCCATAACATGTTCTATTTCTTCTTTAGAAAGCAGAGTAAAGACTTTGAGGTGGTCTTCTACATCCGCGTCATCGGTATTAATCCAGAATTGATAAAATTGCGTGGGAGTAGTTTTCTGCGGATCAAGCCAAACGGCACCGCCCTCGCTTTTACCAAATTTAACACCCGTAGCTTTATTAATGATTAAGGGCATACTGAGAGCATGAACTTCCTGGCCTTCTTTTTTACGAATAAGTGCCACGCCAGATAGCATATTGCCCCACTGGTCAGACCCACCAATCTGCATAACAACATTATGGTTTTTAAACAAATGCCAGAAATCATAGCCTTGAACTAGAGAATAGCTAAATTCCGCGTAACTTATGCCACTTCCGCCTTCCCCCATGCGCTCAGTAACAAATTCGCGCTGCATGAGTTCAGTCATGGAAAAGTGCTTTCCTACATCTCGTAGAAAATCAACATATTTAAGCTGCGCTAGCCAGTCATAGTTATCTGCCATCTGATAGTTTTCACTCTCAAATAACTTTGTTACCTGGGCTCGAACTCCC
>DASRGY010000027.1:0-4046 GCA_035650795.1 Saccharimonadales bacterium (SeqCode) | reverse complement strand
CTTTCTGTTCTATAGATTTGTATGATAGGTGGAGCTTGATATGCATACTCGAAACTTCCATCTACCTGACGCGCTCGCTCTTCGAAGGGACTAGTATCGTATCGCTCCCTAAGCAGAGCCTTTCTGCGTCTCAGAAATAGGTGTTTATTTATCTCATCGAGCAAGATAGTACCTGCCACTAGAGATTGCCCAGCTACCTCACCAACTATATTAGAGTCAAATTGAGACTTGAGCATTAAGAATATACCTCCAAACCCCAAAACTGTTTCTACACCTTTCCGAGAAAACGCATCTCTACGGATTTTACGTGCATATTTTTCATGATGTGCGTCTTTTAACGCTACGATTTCGGGATCATTCAAATCGACTGCATGCCTCAATTCATGCTGGAAAGTTGAGTTAACCTCATTGATATCAATGAAAGCACGTTTTTCATTTTCTCCAGGCATGTAGCTTGCTAGCGATACTCTAGCAACTCTTAGAAATGGGAGGCCATCTTCGTCTAAGTGCATACAGACTCCAGAGGTCTCTCCTCCATCTCTCTGCTGCTTAAAGGCTACTACTTCTATGAGTAAAGGCGTACGATCTGGATGCGTAAACTCTCCAAATTCTTCTAATGTTTGGTGTAAGACACCTTCATTAATCCGAGCTTCTAGGGGCTGCCCGCTGAATAAAAAGCCCAGATCGTACCCCAAAACAACAGTTGGCCTCTCCCTATCTAAGCCATCTAGTATATTCAAGCTGACATCAGTCGACTGTCCCGGCGGTCTGAGCCCTATGGCCTCAGGGTTACCCTGCAAGCAATCAGCTCTCTTTGCTTCCGTTATCATCTTGAGCTGGTGATTTAGTGTCGGTTTCAGTCCCGTGTTCTTCGATCGCTTCTAATAGTGAGTTTTCAAGATCAGACTTCTTTTTTACTTTTTGAACAACCGGTTTTGATTCCACGCCTTCTGGTTCAGGTTCGCTAGTCTCCACTTCAGCTTGTCCCTTTTCAGCCTCTACATCTAACTCGTAACCGGTAAGTTTACCGGCTAATCTAACGTTCTGACCTGATTTGCCAATAGCAACACTGAGCTGGTCTTCAGCCACAATAACAGTTGCCTTCTTATTTTTTTCGTCAATATTAACGCGAGCTACATTAGCTGGCTTCATGGCGTTGGCAATATAGGTCGGTACATCTTCGTCCCACAGAATGATATCTATCATTTCCTGGCTACCAATTTCATCTCTAACTGCATTAATTCGAGTGCCGTGACCGCCGACAAAAGTCCCCACCGGATCTACGCCGGGGACATTGCTGGCTACAGCAATTTTAGACCTAACTCCGGCTTCACGAGCAATGTCTTTAATCTCGACTGCGTCACTACTCATCTCGGGTACTTCAGCACGAAAGAGTTGTTCTACAAACTCTTTAGCACCTCGGCTGACAATTAGTTGAGGCCCACGGAAACCTTTCTCTACCTCTTTTAGGAAAAATTTTAAGCGTTGGCCAGGGTAGTAGCGTTCACCCTGAATCTGCTCACTAATAGGCATTATTCCTTGAGCTCTGCCCAACTCAACCCTAACTAAACGTCCTTCCACACGATTAACTATTCCATTAACTATAGAACCAATCTTATCCTCAAACTCGCCAAGCACGATTTCTCGCTCAGCTTCCCTTAGTCGTTGCAAAATGACCTGCTTGGCGGTTTGGGCGGCAACACGGCCAAATTCCTCTACTTTTTGCTCAACTTCTATTGTCTCCCCGATTTTGGCATTTTTACGCATAACTTGCGCGTCCGATAGGCTAATCTGTACCTGCGGATCATCAACATTTTCGGTAATGTCTTTAGTTACAAAGGCTCTGACTTCTCCCGTATTTAAGTTCATGGTTACACGAACTTCTTGCTCACGATCACCATAATCCCGTCGCCAGGCGGCAGCCAAAGCCTGCTGAACGATATCCTGTACTTGCTCTTCTGGCAGATTTTTTTCCTCAGCGATAACTTTTATAGCTTGTCCAAGTTGTTTAAAATCCATTTCCATCTTATTTCTCCTTTCATGAAAAAAGCCGACCTTAGCGGCCGGTCACTTATCTATAATCTTACATTGCAGCTACTAAAAAAACAAGCTTGATAGAATAGGTATAGTGACAAAGAAAACACCACAGGAACAATTTAAAACAACTAAGCAAAGGCGAAATGGTCAGGAGATTATAATTACAGGGCTAAAACTACCACCACCAGCTAAAAGAATTGTATTAGAGCAAAACCATAAGAAGGTATTAAACGCCAAAATTACCCGCATTAATAAAAACGGTTCGGTAAGTCTTACGATAAAGCGCATAAACCATCTACCTAAAATAAACCAGACTAGATTGCACACCGAAGAAGTTGTGTTTCCTGGTAAATATGAACTACGACTGAACGTTAAACCGTGAACTGCCCGTTTTGGTAGATAACTTTTTGATCGCCGTTTGACAGAGTGGCTGTAACTGTTCGATCTGTTGTAGAGATCATATCGACATGAATCGCCGAATCATTATACCCCAGTTCTCGTATTTTAGATTTTGGCAACTTTGATACATCTCCGTCATATGTATCCAGATATGATTTCCCGACAGCAAGGTGGGTATTACCGTATTTTCCTCCGATATTTTCATCATATAGGGTCTCTGCCATAAACTTTGTAATATGAGAGAGTCTTTTGTCCGTTAAAGAAAATTCCCCAATTTGTGAAGCCGCTCTATCTGTTATTAGCATTTCCCTTAATAATTTTTGATTTTTCTTGGCAGTAGCCTTAACTACTCTGCCATTCTTAAATTCAAGATAAATATCCTCAACTTTAGGCCCATAGTAGTACAGCGGCTGATTAAAGCGAATCCAGCCTTCTATCCCCCGCCAATCGGGTGAGGTAAAGACCTCAAAACTTGGTATATTTCGGCCGCTGCCCCCAAGCCAGCGTCTTTTGTCCCCCACTTTTACGCGCAGATCAACGTCTTTGCCCTTTACATGCAGTTCTTTTATATGCAGATCAGTTAGCTTGTTTGCCACCCTCTCCACTTCGGTACTAGTCTTGCGCCACTGAACAATAGGATCGCTTTTATCGAGATAGCAGGCTTTAATAATCTGCTGCCAATAGGCTTCCAGAGAGAGACCGGCTTCTTTCGCCATCGAAGACGTTCCGTAGAGTGCGAGCGTCCAGGTATATTTACCGGCATTTTCTTTTTTATCAAACCATTCTGAAACTTTCTTTCGACTCTTTTGAGCCAACATCATTTTCTTAGGATCTACACCGTCCAGTTCATGGACATCGTGGTCGGATAAGATAGCAATTCTATGGTCAACTACTTCAACTAGCCCCTTATAGTATGGCGCTGGAAAATCTGTCAACTGTTTATCGGTGGCATGGTCATAAAAGTAGCGTCCGAATCCATCCATATCATCGCCTAGAGAGCTTACTATCGTGCCGCCGGCATCAAAAATAACTTTCTTTAAGGCACGATAAAGAGGCAGGCCAGAAAGTGCAGCCTGAAGGTATATTCGCTGGCCCTTTTTCATACCGGTGCCTCCACCTAGTGCAAAATGGACTAATATTTTTGCATATTTTTCAAGAATCTCGTCATTTGGCCTATAGCTCATCTATAACATTATACTCAACTTATTCAACTTCGACGATCTCTATTTGATACGGCTTATTGCCTCTGACGCTGGCAGCAAGTAAACGGCAATCGCCTCTCCAGCTGTTGCTTTCAGTCCAAACATCAGCCGCAAACCGCATTTGCTTTAATTTAGCGTGCGTTAGGTAGGCAAAGCCATCGCCCTGAGAGTCAACGTGCCTATACTTAACTTCGATAAAATAAAGGACTTTACCCTTTTGAGCTATAACATCAATCTCGCACCAGCGTGTACGCCAGTTGCGATCAAGGATTTTATAACCCTTAGCTGCTAGAAAATCAGCAACAGATTTCTCAGCGGCCCGTCCAATAGCGGTTGTTACCATAAGCCCTCATGATGCAGTCGCGAGACAGGCCCAAATAAATGCCGATGAATGCGTTTTAATGACCC
>DASRGY010000026.1:0-2639 GCA_035650795.1 Saccharimonadales bacterium (SeqCode) | reverse complement strand
AGTGCTGACCGCGTAACAGCCACATTGCCGCAATGGCTACCAGAGCCAGCCAAAGTTTCCGTCGTGTTAGTAAATAGAAGATAAAGGGCGCGATAATCATCAGTGCAGCAAAGTGAACCAGAAAATCCCCCCACCCGTATGTAAAGCGAGTTAAAAGAGCTTGGCCAATATAATGCAGCCAGGGGAATGGACTTGGTAGTGTATCTTTAATCGGAGCATGGTGAGTGAACTCAACCCAGGCCAGGAAAATAAAAGTCAGTAGAGTCCCAACAATATACAGTTCCAGTGCCCGTTTCCACATTTTTTTAAAAATAAATCTCATACCTAGATGTGTTCGTCGTTTGTAAATCATACCGATCAATAGCCCTGAGAGAAAGAAAAAACCCTCGGCGGCAGAGACCCATAATCGCCCCCTACCTGTAAGATAGTCCCAACCGTTAGGATAAAGCTCAACGTGATCAATCATGATAACCAGCAGAAACAAGCCTCTAATAAGATCTATAGCCATGATCCGATTAGTCTTGGCTTTAATAACTATGTCTTCTTCAGTTGTTTTCATCTCAAACCTGCTGGCCAATCAAACGTTTAAATTCTGGTATTTTTGCTTTACCGCTGCGGGTACGGGGTAAACCTGATAAGAGAATGATTTTATCTGGTCTCCAAGCAAATAACATATTAGTCTTACAGTAGTCCTTGACTTCCTGTTCAGAAATATCGCCAACCAAAAAATATATTAGTTCATCGTTTGGTTGACCTGCCCTTTGATGACCCATCACATAAATATCTTTTACTTTTTTATGTTGATGCATCGCCCATTCAACGTCTCGGGGTGAAATGGTGTATCCAAACCGTCTTATCTGTTCTTGCCTACGGCCCTTTAAGAATAAGGCTTTGTTTTTTAGCTCACCAATATCACCGGTATTAAAATAACCATCTTCAGTGAAGGCAGCTTCTGTAGCTCTTAAATTTTTGTAATAGCCCGGGAATACGCCTGGTGACTTTATTAAAACCTCATTATCCTTACTGAACCTCATATTTACCCCCGGAAGAATTTTACCCGGAGAGCCAAGTACTGGTTTCTCTCCTACCCGATTAGCCGCAATTCTCCCTGTTTCGCTCGAGCCATATGTCTCTAAGATTTCTTTGCCAAAACGTCTCTTAAATGCTCTCCATACTTCTGGTGGCAACGGCGCTCCCCCTGAAATGCACAACCTTACTTTTGATAAATCATAATCGCCTTTGGCCTCTAGCAACTTTTGGTAAAGGATAGATATGTGCTGATATATTGTCACTTTACCGCTGGCAAGTAGTTTTAAAGTTTTTTGTGGATCAAAGCGCTGGTCAAGCAGATACAAAGTATTTCCATGATATAAAGAAGCCCCTATGCCTAAAACTATTCCGTACCAGTGACTCAACGGTATCGAGATTAGCAAGCTGTCATTTTCGGTCCAGCTCCAAACTTTAGAACATACCTCTATCGTCCATATTTGGTTTGAATGAGTATTTGGAACTACCTTCGGTGTGCCTGTTGTACCAGAAGTAAAGGTTAAACTTATGGTTTGTTTATCCGGTTCAAGTCTTAATAGACTTTGTTCTTCAACGTCACCATTCGTCAACTCCTCTGCTAGGAGTATCGGCGTATCGCTTTTACTAAGCTTACCAAGATAGTCTTTGCTTGTGATAATTATCTTTGGATCTAGCTCTTCAACCATAGCATCAATTTCTAGTTTCTTGTATGCGGGATCTATCGGGAAGGCAATGTGACCCTTGTGTACTACAGCTAAATAGCTCGCCACAAAATCGGTTGAGTTTGTAAGCAGCAATGCTACCACGCACTGTTTTTTACTACGTAGATATTTGCCTACCTGACTACTAGCTTTTTGCACCCTTCGCCAAAGCTCAGCCCAGTCAAGCATCTCATCTTCATATACAAGTGCCGGTTTGTCCGCCATTTTCTGAGCATTGAGTGCCAAATAATCAGTTAGGTGTCGATATTTAATTAACCTTCCCCCAATTTTTACGTTATTTAATTATATCTTAGTAATCTTATCTGAACAGTTGCTTAAAAGAAGTGTAAGATTTTTATTACTCAGCACTCTCTGCTTCAGCAATATCTATTACATCATTAATTCGCAGATTTTGCGGACAGTATTTGAGTTGCGAATAGTGAGGTTTCTGTAAAGCTGTGTCCCGACAATTTTAACCATGCGGCCTTGTTTAATATACTTACGATCAACTCGCCAAATTACTGCACCTGGGACATACACTAAATCTTCAATTTTCGGATCGTGCGACATGCTTTCTAAAACTTTTTTATTATCAAACTCTCTCCAAAGAAACATGACATCACACTTCATACTTTTATCACTAACCCAATCTTTTGGGATGGCTTTAACTAATTTGGCTATCTCTGACTCACTGCGTAGCAATACTGGAATTACGAAACTAAATTCTTTCAATAGTGTTTTTTCGATTTTTTTAGCTAGCTCTGATCTGTTTTTAGAATTACTACTAAATATTACGTTTCCGCTGGCGATAAATGTTTTCACATCGCTAAAACCTAGCTTCTCAAAAATTTCTTTAAGGCGTGCCATAGGCACCTTCCGTGCCCCACCAACGTTAATCCCGCGTAGCAAAGC
>DASRGY010000025.1:0-9345 GCA_035650795.1 Saccharimonadales bacterium (SeqCode) | reverse complement strand
AGGTATCTGCTGTATCGGGCGTAACTACCATTTGCTGAAGTTGCCATTGGCTTGGATACCGCTTAACAATGTCGAACATTCTGCCTAATTTATCTTCTGCAACTACTGTATTAAAACGCGAGGTATTAACAACCGGTCGATGGATCTGCCATTCAGATCTATCAGCAGAGCCAAACCCTTCTTCGAATCTAGCTAGGATTCTTTCTAGAACGTCAGGCCGTACTCCGCCATTCATAATCTCGTTGAGCCAGGCTTTGTTGCGAACAACTTCGCTCATCCAAGTGGCCATCTGAGCCTCAAATGCTCTATGCCAGGGTTTATTATCTGGTCCAATAGTCGCCACAATTAACTTCGCATCAGGCCTAAGTTTTCTTTGCAGAGCTTCAAGCCAAGAACCCTGGAAGTAATACCCAGAAAATAGGACAAAAGCTGCATCGAAACTTTCATCTTCAATCTCATGGTCAAATGCTAACTTCTCGGCAGCCAATCGCTTAAACCCTATGTTGTCTGCACCTATTAGCCTAGCTCTTTCTCTTGCACCCCAGATTAGATTTCTATGCTTATCAATTCCAAGAACTTCACCTTCAAACCTTCTTCCATGCTCGTTCCAGCGACCTCCGTAAAGATAATCCAACGCAAAAGATCCATCACCACACCCAACATCTAACACTCGTTCTTGCCCAGTTAATTCAGCCTCTCTAGCTGCAGTTTCATGAAAATCAACTCTGGGCTCACCTAATTTATATACCTCCCAACGCCGTTGATAATTTACTGAGCTATGTGCGTACTGTATGTCTACCGAGCCACTTGGTGTCTTCAGTATGTCGTCGGATCGCTCTGCCATTAAACTTATTCTATACTGATAATTATTGCTATAAAATATAAGTTGTATAAATTGCAAAAATATGGCTGATAAATATACACCTAAAGATATATATAAACTTTTTGAAGAGAAGGGTAGATATTACAAGATTCCAAAAGGTCAAATATTCCAATCAACTGATACCCGGAATGTTATTAATCTAATTAAATCCGGCTATGTTAAGCGTTATTTGATATCTAACGATGGCTCTATAAGCGTGCAGGGTATTTGGGGCTCAGGAGATATCTTTCCGCTGACCATCGCTTATAAGATCATTTATGGCAGAAACATTTATGAAGGTCCGGAGGTTTACCATTACCAGTCCATGACTGATATGGAGTTGTTTGTAGTTGATCCAGATGTACTTGCAGGATCTCTTTCAGAAGGTCATATGATAGTTAAGGATTTATTATTTGAAGCTGGTAAACGCATTGGCTCCAATATCCAGAGATTAGAAAATATCGGATTAAAAAGTTCTTATAACAGAGTAGCGCATCAGCTCCTATACTTCGCACAGGAGTTTGGTAGTAAAAAAATAAAGGGAGTATCAATTAATATACCGCTTACTCATCAAGATTTAGCAGACAATCTAAGCATTACCCGAGAAACAGTAACAAATGCAATGAAAACTTTAAGGCAAAAAGGCATTATTAAGCCAACTAGACATATTTTGGTTCTGGATATGGATAAATTGGAAGAAGAAGCCTACGGCTAGAATCGAGAATTAGTTTAGGCCTCCCACGGGACGGGGGTATGGCGTGGGGAAAATCAAGACCTATTAATCTCTTATCGCAAAAGTTATAACCTTATGTGGTGGGGAAGGCAGGATTTGAACCTGCGACCAATCGGTTATGAGCCGACTGCTCTAACCCCTGAGCTACTTCCCCGCAACAGATGTAATTATATCAGAGCGCACTATATAAGAAGCTATATAATAAGTAAGTGCCTCGATCATTTAGAAGTTTTTGGAATCTTGAGCGTTTAAAGCAACTTACTGATGCACGTAATGTTGGGCTCTATATTTTTGTTTTGATAGTGCTGGCTATTGCATGGAGCGGAGCTAAGACATTACAAAAAAATTATGAACTCCAGAAACAAATATCAGTATTGAAGCAGCAAAATAATGTCTTGGGGCTTTATAACCAAACTGTAGATTTGCAAAACAAGTTTTACCAGACTAATCAATATCTAGAATTAGCAGCAAGACAAAACTTAGGGCTAGCGGCTCCAGGAGAGACTGTCCTTCTGGTTCCTCAATCAGTTGCTATGAAGTATGTCAATCCTTCGTTAAATAGTGGTTCATCTGCAGATTCTGCTTCCTCAAGCCAGTCAAAATCAAAAACTGCTCAGAATCTCCAGGATTGGCGTGATTTCTTACTTGGGCGGAAACTAGTAAGCCAGTGAATTTCAGCTAGTTTGTAGACATAATCACATCAAATTTCTAAGGAGTTTTTCGCTACAAAAATAACTTTATATATAAGCGAAATTGATCTATTTACATCTGTCGTAAAACTGTAAGCGATTTTACTTGACAAAATTTCCAGGCTCGATAAGATGACCTTTGTGTCTTTTCACGTGTGAGGTGGAGAGCACAAAAAATACCACAGTTCAGAACAAATAGAATCGCCTCTCAAAGATTAAGATAAATTAACTTAAATTTAATTCACCACACTCTTTTTTAGTGTGCTGGCGTTTCTGACTACGTGGTTTTTGCAAGGAGGGAAAATGCATTCACTGAAGTTTATAGCAGCCATAGTAATGGCAGCTTTAGCTTTTTTTACCATTAATAGTTCAGCTAGCGCTCAGTCCAATACAACACCAAAAACCGAAGAAAAAAAACCAATCTTAGCCACTGTCCAAGATGGTGATACGTTATCAAGCATCGCTGACTCACATCAGACAACCTGGCCGAGGTTATTTGATGCCAATCCGAGTATTGAGAATCCTGATGTAATACATCCAGGTGATCAAGTGCGTATTCCGGATGCAGACGAGCAATTAACGCACCGCGAAACTACTGATGAAGCACCTGCTCCGGCCACACAACCCGCACCTATCGTGCAGACCCAGCAGGTTACTCCGCCAGCAACTTACGCTAGCGATGGCAGTGTATGGGACGATTTAGCGCAATGTGAATCAGGTGGCAACTGGTCTATTAATACCGGAAACGGCTTTTATGGTGGTCTACAGTTTACCCTAGGAAGCTGGTATGCAGTGGGCGGTAGTGGTTATCCTAATGAAGCAAGCCGTGAAGAACAGATTGCTCGTGCTGAAATATTACAGGCACGATCGGGGTGGGGAAATTGGCCTGCGTGTAGTGCCAGGCTTGGACTACGCTAAAGCTTTCCTTGCAGTCTAAGTACCACTGAACCCGCTAATTCACGGGGTAGCCAGAGAGCAAGTGATCGAGTCCAAACTTGATCAGAATTAAGATCAAACTGACTCGGTAAGTTAGGAGGAGCTATTGCTTCGATTCCAAGCTTTCTGCTTTGCATCATAATTCGTCCAATAAGGTGTGCTTGCGCTATCATCAGAGCTCTTTCTAAACCCTGCCTATTCATGTAGCATTTTGCTTCAACCAAAGTACCCCATGTGCCCACGCCTTTACCTACTGCATTAGATATCGGCCCTTTAACCGTATGAGCTACCGGAGTAGTATTATCCTGAAAAGCATTCAGCAGCATCTCATCGATGACTACAGGCCTGTGATTGGCACTCGTAACAATAAAATCAGCTAAAGCACGATTCACGCTGTTTTCGTCGATACTTGTACCAAACGAATGGCCGATAACACAGTCAGCTTCATTGGCATCTTGAGTAGCTTCATAGATGCCCAATGCCGATTCCAGGACATTCATATTGATATAATACAATAAAAAGAACGTATAGTCAATTATACCGGATAAGTAGAGCCTATTTTGTCAAGAGGGTTAACGTTTGTTTAGGTGTTTGCGATGGTCTTGCCTGTGCTACTCCTGTTAGTAATGAAGCGGCTGCTAAGATTGATCCGACCCCTGCTCGTGTAAAAAGACGTCTGCCCAGCGATTCTTTTATATTGTATCTTTGACTTACCCTCTCAGCCATTCATTTTAAGGATGCAGCTAACTAAAGCTATTTGCAAGCATAACAACTTGCTAGGATCGGTTGACAGCAGGTCGTTAACAGATTAGAATATACGAGCTCACACCAAGTAACGCGGGGTGGAGCAGTAGTAGCTCGCGTGGCTCATAACCACGAGGTCGCAGGTGCAATTCCTGCCCCCGCTACCATAAGTAAGTCATACCTCTGATCTTATCAGGGGTTTTTATTTTGTCTTTGCGATCACTTTGTAATAGAGTTTTATACTTAACGGCGTAACCTACAAATAAAAAACTCCCGGTTAAGGGAGTTTTTTTACTAAGAAGGCTATAAATTAGCGATTCTCTTTAGGGCGGGCCATATCAACGGATATGGTGCGGCCACCAAATTCAGTGCCGTTTAAGGCAGTCTGAGCGGCTTTACCTTCTTCATCGTTTTCAAATTCGACAAAGCCAAAGCCTTTGCTGCGGCCAGTTTCTCGATCACGTACGACTGTAGCTGAAGCAACTGCGCCATGGGCGGCAAACAATTCTTTTAGCTCGTCATCAGTTGTCGAAAAAGGTAGACCACCTACAAATAGTTTGTACATTTATGATTCCTTTTTTAACTTTGCGATCAGGAACGACCCCTTAATTGTCTTTGAGTGAACACCGAACCGATTCAAAGGTCGTTTCTTCTCACAAGAACAGATAAGATCCTGTCACACCGAAGTAAAACATACTTCTTGATAAAAAACAAACAATTTTAGCAAAAAAGCACTTGCATTATTTGCTTTTTTGTGTATAATGTTTCGTAAGACTGACAAATAAAAAGTCCGAACAAAAACAAAAAGGAGAAAAAAGAGATGGCCCAACTAGGCTATATATTAGTTACGACCGACGATCCACAGGTTTTAGCTATAGACGAGATCCTAAACGAAGTTTAGCAAGTCTCAAAAATCACAAGACCGGCAGCGAGAGCCGGTTTTTTTATACCATTACCTCTGTTATGATAATCTATGTCGATTACGGCAGGGTAGCTCAGATGGTTAGAGCGCAGGACTCATAAGCCTGAGGTCGCGAGTTCGATCCTCGCCCCTGCTACCAGAAATTATGGATGAAAAGCTAAAGCTTGAAAATAAACGGCATCCGGAAGATTTAACGGATAAAGCTTTTCATATAGCTCTTTATCTAAAGGCTGCCCACGGAGCGCTTGAAATTGTAAGTGGCATCATTCTTTTAATAATTAAGCCAGAAACTATCAGCTCTTTAGTAGAGAAACTGACTACCGGTGAACTTAGCGAAGATAAGCATGACTTTGTGGCAACTCATGTCTTAAAACTAACTCAACATCTTACTGAAGCCTCACTGACTTTCGCAGCCATCTATCTATTAGCCCACGGTATTGCCAGGTTGGTGTTGGTGATCGAAGTTTTTCGTGACCACCTATGGGCTTACATAGGCTTAATTATCTTTACAGCGATTTTTGTGATTTATCAGTCTTATCACATGATCGTTCACTTCACCCTAGGATTTCTTGTATTGACGATTATTGATCTAATAGTAATTTACCTTACGCAAAAAGAGTATCGCCGACACAAGGCTTGGCACCAAGCTAGATCCAGCGCATAATTTCGGCGTTAGGCATTTTGCCTTCCGGATCAAAAACTTTCTCTTTAAGTAAATGGAAACGCAGTGTTCTACCGATTGAACCGTGGCAAACAACTAGGATACTGTCTACCTCAATCTGGTTTAGCCAGGAGATAATTTCTTTGGCTCGCAAAGATAACTCATCAGAAGTCTCGGCATCTATTACTCCATCGAAGTCTATGTCTGCAGCCCATGGCTTGCCTGCCATTGCTCCGTAATTCCGTTCTACTAATAACGGGTTAGTTTTAATCTGTTTTTCAGGATAGCCGATCTCTTTAGCTATAATTCGTGCTGTTTCCAGTGCTCTTGAAAGAGGGGAGCTGACTATCAGGTCAAAATGCAGCTTTTGAGCTTTAGCTTTTTTGCCGGCTTCTCTGGCTTGTTGTCTGCCTCTTTCTGTAAGTGGTGTATCTATCCGTCCAGCGTGCCAGCGTTCGACGTTAGAGACACTTTCGCCGTGACGGATAAAGTAAAGCTTCTTCATACTGATAAGATTATAAGAGATGCTTGTCAATATCCCGAGAGGCAAATATATCCTGGCAGTTTCTGGCGGGGTAGATTCTGCTGTTCTGCTTGATATCTTAGCTAAAATGTCGGATATAGATTTGATAGTTGCACACTTCAACCATGGAATACGCTCTGATTCAAAAGAGGATGAAGACCTTGTCAGAAAAAATGCCCATAAATATAATCTGCCTTTTGAAATAGGGCACGGTAAATTGGGTGCTTCAGCCAGTGAAGAACGTGCTAGAGATGCAAGGTATAAATTTCTAGAGTACACAAGGCATAAGCATAAAGCACAGGCCATCATTACTGCTCATCACCAAGACGATTTGATAGAGACAGCTATTTTGAATATTATTCGCGGGACAGGCCGGCGCGGCCTAAGCGCAATAGAAGGTAATCCACGAATCTTACGGCCGATGTTGAGTCTTAGAAAAGAGCAGGTCTTAAGCTATGCTAGGAAAAATTATCTTAGCTGGAGAGAAGACCCTTCTAATAAAGATCAGCGGTACCTGCGAAATTATATAAGACTCCAAATTACTCCGCGCCTTAATCAAAGAGAACGCCAGGAACTCCTCAGAAGCTTAACTAAAGTAGCTAAAACTAATAGATTTATTGATCATGAGATTGCAAAGATATCTCATCAAATAAGTTCATCTAAAGTTATAAATAGGATTTCTTTTACATCTTTACCAACCGAGATTTCTAAAGAGGTTTTAATGTATTTTCTGCGGCAACACTCAATCAGACAGTTCGATAAAAGGACCATTGAGCGACTTAATGTTGCTTTAAAGACCGCAAAACCACAAACTCAACACGAAGTCACAAATGACGTAGTTTTTAAGTTGTCACGCACAGAAGCTGTGCTGGTTCCTGCTCCAGCATTAAATATATCAGCTAAAATCTGATTAGCGACTGCCACACTCGACTTTGGATACGGAGATAAACTGATTAAATCACCTGTTATAATATCAGCGTATGGATAGAAAACAGTTTCGGCTCGGTGGGAGACCGGGTGGCGACGAGCGTCGGAGTAAATGGAAGAACGCCGGCTTTATAGCCCTAATTCTTTTATTTGGCTTAATTATATGGGCTGCTTTTAATCAACCGAGCGAGATGAAGACTGTACCGTTCTCGCAAGTAGTCAGCGATGCTAATAGTGGAAAGATTCAACAAATAGATGTTAATGGGGACCAGCTCCAGGTTACACCCAAAGGTGAAAGTAAACCTACTGAAAAATCTTTTAAAGAACCAGGCTCCAGTATTTACGAGCAGGGCTTAAAACAAGGGAAGGTTACTTTAGTAAACAAACCGAGTTCTGGCGGGGCAAACAGCATATGGGGCCAACTGATAGTAAGCGTTCTACCTGTGATAATTATTGCCTTCATCCTTGTCTTAATGTTTAGAAGCGCACAGGGGCAAGGTAATCAGGCTCTTAGTTTCGGTAAGAGTCGGGCTCGGCTGTATGGCAACGAAAAAGACCGTATAACATTTAAAGACGTCGCTGATACAGTTGAGGCCAAGCAGGACCTGCAGGAAGTTGTAGAGTTTTTGAAATATCCTAAGAAATTTGAGGGCGTGGGAGCAAAAATTCCAAAAGGTGTATTGCTGATTGGTCCTCCAGGCACAGGTAAAACTATGTTGGCCAGAGCTGTCGCCGGTGAGGCTAATGCCCCGTTCTTTAGTATTAGCGGCTCAGAATTTGTGGAGATGTTTGTTGGTGTAGGCGCTAGCCGTGTGCGGGATTTGTTTAATAAAGCCAAGAAAAACGCGCCGTGTATTATTTTCATAGACGAAATTGACGCTGTAGGACGACGGCGCGGTTCAGGTATGGGCGGCGGGCATGATGAACGCGAGCAAACTCTAAACCAAATTCTGGTAGAGATGGACGGATTTGAACAGGGGCAGAACGTGATTGTGCTAGCTGCTACTAACCGGGCTGATGTTCTTGATCCGGCACTTTTGCGCCCGGGTCGTTTTGACAGAAGGGTAAATATTGATTTACCGGACCGTCCAGCTCGTAAAGAGATCCTAGAAACTCACTTTAAAGATAAGCCAATAAGCAAAGACGTAGATTTAGATTCGCTGGCTGCCAAAACAGTGGGCTCAAGCGGAGCTGACCTGGCTAATATAGCTAACGAAGCTGCTATTATAGCCGCCCGTCATAGCCGCAAGGTTATTGATAACGAAGATGTAGTACAGGCATTTGAGAAAGTCGCAATCGGACCTGAGCGTAAAAGTAAGGTAATGAGCGATAAAGAAAAAGAACTTACCGCTTACCACGAAGCGGGCCATGCAATTGTCGGACATGTTTTACCGGATTCAGATATGGTCCACAAAGTAACAATCATACCTCGTGGTCGTACTGGCGGTTCTACCTGGTTTATCCCGCCAGAAGATAAGAGCTACCATAGCATCATTGAATATAAAGATGTTCTTGCGAGGGTGCTTGGTGGCAGAATGGCTGAGGAATTAGTCTATGGGCCGGACCGTGTGACAACTGGCGCAGGTTCTGACTTACAACAGGCGGCCGAACTAGCCCGCGATATGGTTGTTAACCAAGGAATGGGTAAAGTGCTGCGCGATCAAGTATTCCATACAGATGATGGCATAATGCTCGAAAAACTCGTTCATGAAAGGCAATATTCAGACGATACAGCTAAAATTATCGACGATGAAGTAGAGAACTTAATTAAAGAGGCTGCCCGTCGTGCCAAAGCCGTACTAAAAGTTAATATGGAAAAATTGGAAAAGCTCAAGGACTCATTATTAGAAAAAGAAACAGTTGAAGCCGACGATGTACTGGCGATTCTTAAAGGCTCCAAAATGCCCAAAGAAGCTGCTCTTTACTAAATCTTTGCCGTTTATCTGATGTTAAAATGTTTGTATGGCGATTGACCGAATTTTAAACACGTCTGCAAAGGACGAAGCAGTAGAGGAAAAACTCGAAGAAACTTTAAGGCCAAGGGATTTTGCCAATTATATCGGGCAAGAGCGCATTAAGAAAAATCTTAAACTGGCTATTAGTGCAGCTAAAAAGCGTGGCGAACCAGTTGACCATGTTCTACTTTATGGTCCTCCAGGGCTTGGTAAAACCACCCTTGCAACTGTGATCGCCAATGAGATGGGTGCGCAAATTAGAGTCACCGCAGGGCCGGCTATAGAAAGAGCAGGTGATTTAGCGAGCCTTCTTACAAACCTGCAAGATGGCGACATCTTATTTATAGATGAAATTCACCACTTAAACAGGTCAATTGAAGAAGTTCTTTATGC
>DASRGY010000024.1:0-19917 GCA_035650795.1 Saccharimonadales bacterium (SeqCode) | reverse complement strand
ACACCCCATGCTCGCTACATTCGTCAAGTCAAAGAACCGCCTGCAATACAAAAAAATCTTATCGGTCTTAGGGTATCTGATTAACCCTAACCTGGGGCGGGACTAACGCAATGGCGAATAAAGCAGGAAACATTGTAGGCGGTATCTTGGGCGGTTTATTTGTTGCCGCATTGTATATAGGCCGCTGGCTGGGAGCGATAGGCGTCCTCGGACTGTTATTCCGACTGATTGGCTGGTACAAGGAGTGGATATGGACGTGGGTGATTTTCGTGATAATCGGGTTCATCAGTGCAGCGGTTCTTGAGAAACTACAAAAGTCATCACGCTAACGCTACATAACTAAGCTGTTAGGAAAGCTACCCAGTTTGTTTTACAATAAGCTATGTACACACATACACAAAAAGGGTTGGGCGCCAGTTTAAGGCCTATATGCTTATGAATGAAAATTACCTAAACGAACTAGAACAACTATTATCACGAAATGACGCCTACACCGTAGAAAACAAAGTCAATAAGAACAAAGTCGCCGAGCTTGCCCACAAGTACGACCCTGAACTGATTGACCTGTTAGCCGGCAATGCTGGCATGCGCCGACTGTTCTTTGTTGAAACCGCTGGTAAAGCGCTCGTGTTTAACAAAGATAAGTTTATTCAGTTCATCAGCAACAAAGAGTTCTTACCAGACAGCTATACTTCTTACAAAAACAAGATTGGCTTAGGTGTTGGCACCGAGCTACTGGCCGAAAATAAAGAGTTAGTGCTCAACTGGCCATATAAGGACTGTGTACTTGAGGGCGGCCAAGACAAAGAAGATGCCAAGCGCGACGAAGTGTTTTTTAACGAAGTGTTGGCACCGGAACAAATTGACCGACTGTTGGACGAAAAGGTACTGACTGGCTGGAAACGCTACGACAAAGACGGCGAACATGAGGTCAAAGACTTTGCTGACACAGACAACCTGATTATTCGCGGCAACAACCTATTGGCACTGCACTCGCTCAAGCGACGTTACAGTGGCAAAGTTAAGCTGATTTACATTGACCCACCATACAACACCGGCAGCGACACCTTTGGCTACAACGACAAATTCAACCACTCTACTTGGTTGACGTTTATGCGCAACCGACTAGAAGTGGCGTGGTCATTGCTAGACGTAGATGGTTTTATCGCTGTTCAGGTAGACGATAACGAAAACGCATATCTAAAAGTACTACTTGATGAGATTTTTGGCAGAGATAACTACCGCAACTCCGTTTATTGGCACAGGACATACGCGGGCAAGACGGTATCAAAGAATATGCCTTGGAACGTTGATACGATACTGCTGTACTCAAAGAATGACCAGACGAACCTTAACAACATAACGGCTGAACTCACCGATAAAGACAAGGCGTCATTCACAAAAGACGACCATGATGGACGGGGTTTGTATAACACGGTTAGTTTACAGAAAACAGCAAGCCCAGGGCCGCAGACCACATACGACTACGTAGATAATGAGGGCCGATTGTGGAAGTGCCCAGTTAAAGGCTGGCGTATGACACAAGCAAAGCTAAAAGCCCTTGAAAACGACAACCGACTTTACATCACAGACAAAACAATTCGGGAAAAATACTACCTCAACGAGCGGACAGAGATTGGCAAACAGATAGACAATTTCTGGGGTGATATTGGTAACATGAACCGTAGTAGCGATAAGAGTTACGACTTAGGTGGTCAAAAACCCGAAAAGTTAATACAACGAATTATCATGCTCACCACTACTGTTGGCGATATAGTGCTGGACTACCATTTGGGTTCTGGCACTACTGCTGCAACTGCCTTGAAAATGGGGCGGCAATTCATCGGTGCTGAACAACTAGACTATGGCGATACGGACAGCGTAAAAAGACTACGCAACGTTATATCGGGTGATGACACTGGAATATCAAAGGACATTGACTGGCAAGGCGGCGGGAGTTTTGTGTACGCTCACTTGATGGACTTGGGCAACAAGTTTATAGAAAAGGTCAAAAAGGCCAACACAGACAAAGAGCTGGAAGACCTGCTGAAACAGGCCAGCAAATCGTCGTTCCTTAGTTACAAGGTTGACCCTGCCAAAATCAATCCTGCCGACCACGACTTTACCAGCTTAAGCATGGCACACAAGAAGCAGCTTTTATTGGAGCTGGTAGACCAAAACCACCTGTACGTAAACTATACCGAGATTGACGATGCTGACTATGGTGTATCTACGAACGATAAGAGGCTAAACAAACAGTTTTACGAAAAATAAAAACTATGGAAACCCGCCAAATACTAGCAACTGAATACGATACGCTAAGCAGATACGGCGCACTGCCAGCACAGGTGCCACAGTATATTATTGAGAACCTGAACTCCAAGTTTGCTTTGCGACCATATCAGGACGAAGCATTAAAACGCTGGCTACATTATTATGAAAGCACGCAGCCCAGTGATAATCCGGTTGAACTACTGTTTAACATGGCCACCGGTAGCGGCAAAACGCTAGTGATGGCGGCGCTTATCATAGACCTGTACCGGCGCGGCTACCGTAACTTTATATTCTTTGTCCGGCTCGGCAATATAGTAGAAAAAACCAAAGATAACTTCCTAAACGCCGCCTCAACCAAATACCTGTTTGCTGACAGGCTCGTTATAGATGGTCAGCCGGTAGACATCACACCCGTAGACAATTTTGAGGGTGTGAGTAGCAAAGACATCAACATTCTGTTTACTACCACTGCTGGCTTGCATAGTCGGCTTAATAATCCGGCCGAAAACAGCATAACTTATGAGGAGCTGGCACAAGACAAGCTGGTATTACTCGCAGACGAGGCTCATAACATCAATGCCGAAACAAAAGCATCTCGTACCAAGACGGAGCAAGAAGAACAACGCTCATGGGACTACACTGTGCGTACGTTAGCTGACGGCCACCCACAAAACGTCTTGTTAGAGTTTACTGCCACTATGGACATGGAGCACCCTGCCATTTTCGCCAAGTACAAAGACCGTATATTGTATCGCTACGACCTTGGCGCGTTCCGTCAGGACGGTTACAGCAAAGACGTACTGATTTACGACGTGGACGCAGACCCCATGAACCGCGCATTGCAAGCAATGGCTATCAGCCAATACCGCAAAAAAGTAGCACTGGCCGGTGGCGTATTCCTGAAACCAGTTGTGTTATTCAAGTCGCGCACCATTGCCGACAATCAAGCCTTTTATGATAATTTTGTAGAGAAAATGCTTACGTTAACCCCCGATGATTTCCGGCCGTTTACCACTCGCGCAGAGGGTATATTACGACGCGCTTTTGACTACTTTGAGGCTAATGGCATAGACCTAGATGGCCTTGTGGCAGAGCTACGTGGCGACTTCCAGCAGGAACGTTTAATACTCGTAGACAGCAACAACATCGCACCGGAAACACAAGTGCTGCTCAACCGGCTTGAAGATGTGAACAACGAAATACGCGCGGTATTTGCCGTAGATATGCTCAATGAGGGTTGGGATGTGCTGAACTTGTTTGACATCGTACGCCTATACGACACGCGCGACAGTAAGAGTGGCAAACCAGGCAATACCACTATTGCCGAAGCCCAGCTTATCGGACGTGGTGCCCGTTACTACCCGTTTGGCGATGATGACGAGCGCTACCGCCGCAAGTACGACAATGACGCTGATAACGACATGCGGGCTATTGAGCAGCTGCACTACCATTCGGCGCACAACCCCAAGTATATAGATGAAATATCACGAGCTTTGCGCGACACCGGAATTATGGCCGAAGAAACGCAAGAGTTGATAATGGAGCTAAAAGAGAGCTTTAAACAAACCCGTCTTTGGCGCAACGGTATCATTTGGGTCAACCGCCGCGTGGAAAACGATAATACCGACATCAACTCGCTGTCAGACAAAAGCCTAAAAACACACTACGAAGCCGAGCTGCCCACCGGCCACAGCCGCGAGGTCAATCCGTTTTCACTCGTGTTGGAGGGCGGAAGTGAGCCTATCAAACGCGGCGCGACAATCGTTAAAGTGTCGCAGCTATTGCCACAAGTGGTGCGCAAGGCACTCAACAAAGACCCATTCTTTACTTTTGCCAACCTTAAACACGAGTTCGGCAACCTCAAGTCTATTTCCGAGTTTATTGACAGCGACGAATACTTGGGCGGTGTCAGTATTGAGCTGACAGCCGATAGCGAAGACCTCAATAATCTTAATGTCGCGCAACAGCTATACATACTTGAGCGTGTGCTCCTGCAAATTAAAAATGTTGCCGCTAGTGATGATACGCGCTGGGTAGGCACGACTGCCTTTGAGCCACTGGCGTTCAATCAAATCATCAAAGAACGTGTCAAACTCAAAATTGCCACGAGTGATAGCCCCGACCGTGAATATGGCACGTCAACCGTTACGCACCCCGATGGCCGCTATTACGTAGACCTGCACAACGCTGACTGGTACGCCTACAAAGATAACTTCGGCACCAGCGAGGAAAAGTCCTTAGTTAAAACACTAGATGCGCTTAAAGATGAGCTTATGGCTAAGTGGGACGACATATATCTGGTACGCAATGAGCACTTTGTAAAGATTTATGCCTTTGACGATGGTGCGGCTTTTGAGCCGGACTTCGTGCTGTTTGCTAATGACAAGGCAAAGGGTAACGTAAGCTGGCAGGTATTCATTGAGCCAAAGGGCAACCAGTTCCTAGATGCAACCAAAACCGGCTTTGATGATGGCAAAGAGGGCTGGAAGCAAAAGTTCTTGCTACAAATTAAAGACAAGTTTAAGACCGCAACCCTGCTAGAAGATGACAATTACCGCGTGGTCGGGCTACCTTTCTACAACGAGCGCCACACCAAAGACACATTTATTGAACAGTTATCGTTACTTAGCGCAGGGTAGGCTCTATTCGGACTTAGGCGGGTTTTCCAGTGCAAGCCTAAACTTTTTGGTTAAATCTTGGCCCTCGGCCATTAGACCGAGACCATTATAGAGTTTGATATACATAGCGCCAGCTAGAAAATCCATGATAAAAGTAAATAGGTTCACGTAAACCACATTCAAGAACTGGGCTACTGGTTGACCACCAGGCATTCTTGGGCTTTCACTTTGTCCTACACCGTTTGCTCTTAATGGCGTAATTCCCAAGTTCTTGTAATGCTGGTCATCACGGTATTTCTTAAGTGATTTAAGCCAATCACTGTCCGCCTCAGTCTCTATCATCTGGATTAAAAATTGAGCTTTGGGTTGCAGTGGAACCGGCACATTGTTACGTAGAGCCTTAACAACAGCCGCGCCATGCTTGCCGAATGTATTGAGCTTTATCCCCAGCAGCGGCTCAAGCACTTTTACCGCCACATCGAGTGCTGACTTGCCTTGGCTCAGCGCTTCCTCAACAGCGGCTTCTAGTTTTGACGAGTTCTCGGCTAGTATCAGGTCAGGATTGCCGTGCTTTGGAACTTCTTTTAGTAGTCGTTTTAGCTCTCGCTTTTCAACTTTTTCATACTCGTCTACGGCGTCGGCAACCTTGGCTAGCTTCTTACTAATTTCCAGCATATTGCCAAAAACTTCGCCCCTTGCATCTTCCGAAACATCAAGCATTTTGGATACCTCTACCACCATCATGTAGAAGTTTACTAGCCCTTTTTTACGAGGCGTATTCGTGTCTAGTATTCTGGTGAGTTGGTTGGGAAAATTGGGCGGGTTATTCATCTGTTACAGTGTAGCATTCTGGCCAATCTCACAATTCAAAGCCCTAGTAATTTGCGTATATCAGCAAGTTCGTTCTTAGACAACCATTTCGCTGGTGCTTTCGTTTGCACCTTTGAGGCATCTAGACCAGGCACCTTGGTAATATCAACCGCCGCCATCACGTTATCAATCGCCTTTATGGCGAGCGGCGTAATTCTCTCTACCAACTCACCAAGTTCCAAAAACATTACATCTGGTCGAGGCCTGTCAACCGTCCAGCTCCCGCCGCTTAGTCTTTTTATAATTGCTGCAATCGCCGGAACTTCGGACTTTGGGACATGCAACAGTAGCGGGGCAGGCTTACCATTCTTAATATGTGTTGCGCCCTGCAACCCCTCTGCATGTATATAGTTTCTGAGGCTCGCAAGGAAGTCCAAAACGTCTCTGTTAAACGCCTTGGGCGCCATTAATCCCGCAAGCGTGGCATCTTCGCTCGCTAATCCTTTAAGCCAGTCTTTACTTCGCCAAGTAATAGGTTTTACCCGTTTACCCTTTGCTACCGGCTGGTAAATTTCGTCGGCAATTCGAGCTAACACATCAAACGCAGCGACGAAGGAAATAAGATAGTAGTCTAGGTAAAATATGGCGTCTTCGGTGCTACTGTTAGTCTGCTCCAAAAATATCTGCTCGTGTATATGGTCACGGCATTTTAGGGCGTTAGACGTTCGTGAAATCGCTGTGAGCGCTAAATCTCTGCATTTGTCATTGGGCATTTGCGCACAACCGGTCACAAGGCGCCAGGCAGATGGTAACAAGTCACGGGAACCATACCAGAAAAACGACCAGCGCCCATGGCTGCTTGTAATTGTGGCTCCGCCACGACGGTCAACGACTATCTTGAAATTATTGCGCCGTCGTTGCACTAACCCGACCAAAGCAGTAGCATCGGCAAGGTTCATAGGGTAGGAGCTGGCAATAATACCAATGTCTTTGTGTTCCAGTAAAAACTTATCCTCGGTGATGAAAACGTGGGCATGTAAGTTCTCAGCAGTCTTGGCCGCTATAAAAGCTCTTTCAATATCATTGGCTGCTGCCCACCGTGTAAAGTTTGGTTCAGTTGCGAGACTTTTATATTGATGTAATGACGGTATACCATAGCGAGCAACTCCCGTGCCGTCTAGTTTTGTGACGCTAAATTCTAATACATCATCTTCCCTAGGGATATAGGCTAACTGGGCGCTGCCCTCTTTTTCAGTGCTAACTATGAATAATTTATCACCGTCTGCTTGTCTTAACAGAAATTCCAACTCATTGGCGTCGGAAAAGCTAGCTCTGTCTATAAATACGACCAGCGGTTCATTTGTAGCTTCAAACGGATTGCCCGAAGCAAGTGGCCGTTGCCTAGATGCAAAATCAACGTAGGGTATCATCAATTTTCACTTTCCTGCAAGGGCTGATTTCTTGTATAGCCAATATCTGTCTTAGTGTAGGTTATGACTTGGGGTGTTACACCGAGTACAGTCGGGTCAAGCGGGTTGGTAGTGTTGGGGTTTAACAAAATCTTGATGTCGCCAATTTCGGGCAACCACTCCGCTGACCACATTACCGCCGACACGCCTTTCCACTCGTCGCGCTGGAAGTAGGCGATACCGTAGCCTGTGCCATTAACCGTCTGCATTTTGCTACGCGAAGATACGCTAACTTTACCTGTGTTTTTCGCCCAGTCAATCGTTACCTGTAACGGCCCAGCCCCTACAAGCACTGTCTCAACAATGTCCATGCCGGACATATGCTTTGCGTCCCTAAACTCACGCTGTGGAAGCCCGACAGCAATAATGTAAGGTGTCGTGGCATAATCAATTCGGCTGTTTTGCCGACTAGCCCTGTTGTTGAACTGTGCTAACTTTGCCACCAGGGCAGCCGTTACGCGCCTACCAATTTCATCAGTCGGATAATTATATAACTTGCCATCAAAGACCATGTCCGGCACGCCAGTTGGGTCAGGAACAACACCCTCAATAACAAAGTCTTCGCCAATCACATCAGGCTCACCATCGCCAGGGACACGAGTAAGTTTGGAACGAAACAGATACCGTAGGTTAAGCTCCCACAACCGGCTATTAAATTTCTCCTTGCTTTGGAACTCAGATACGAAGTTTGGTTCACAGAACTGTCTGACCGCAACCCATCGGGCATTGACTTGGTCTCGAAACTCATGGCGTATGGCAATCCAGACAAATTCACGGTCAAAGCCAGGGTTGTCCCTAACTGCGGCATCGATAAGTTGCTGATTGATGTTCGGGATTACTGGTATTGGCTCAAACAAGTCGTCGCTCATGCTTAAAGTTTAACACAGCGACACAACGTAATAAGCATTAGCGCAAATTCCGAAAAATCAGAAAAAATTTTGGTTCTAACGTATCGTCGCGTAAGACGCGAAAACGATACCACTACCCCCCGCCATGGTCGTAATAGTCATTGCGGCAATGGCCGCGTAGAGAGTAGACTACACCTTACGCAGGTACAAATTCTGCGTTACAATCAGCTAGTATCAAGTCTCTGACTTGCTTCACTACGGTGTACCAACTGACCCTATCCTATCTACTCATAACTTCGCTGTTCCACATTCTACTATCGTCCTCAGCGTATAATTGGGATGTGATTTCTGTAAAAGATAACATCTTTGAACCACACCATCAAAACTCAACTGGAAAACTGAATAAGTTAAGAGCAGCCGTACTTGGAGCTAATGATGGCATTGTATCTGTCGCAGGTCTGGTTGTTGGTGTTGCTAGCGCTACAAGTTCGCGCTCAGCTATATTCACTGCTGGGATGGCTGGAGTATTAGCGGGAACAATATCGATGGCTGCAGGTGAGTATGTGTCCGTAAGTAGTCAACGGGATACTGAGAAAGCCCTATTAAAGCTAGAGAAATTTGAAGTTGAAAATTATCCGGACCAAGAACTGACTGAATTGATTCAGATCTATATATCTAAAGGACTATCAGCAAAGACTGCAGAAAAAGTAGCAAAAGAACTGACTAAAAAAGATGTCTATAAAGCTCATCTAGACGCTGAGCTTGCAATTAACCCAAACGACTTGGTTAACCCTTGGCAGGCAGCTATAGCTTCTGCAGCATCTTTCTTGGCGGGAGCTATTTTACCGATTTTGGCCATTATGCTACCACCCCAGAACACCAGGATCCTTGTTACTTTTGTTAGTGTTGTTATAGCGCTGGCTATCACAGGCACTCTGAGCGCGCGTTTTGGTAGTGCGCCCGCCCGGCCTGCCATTGTAAGAGTAACGGCTGGCGGGGTACTGGCAATGATAGTCACGTATGCAATTGGCCATGTTATTGGGACTGTTGGTCTTTAGTGGATTTGGCTTTGTCTTTGAGAATAGTTTAGGCTTACTATTATGTGCTCGTCTATTTTAATGCGGCAAGAATGAAAGAAAATCGAAATTTTTATTACCATTGCCCCGTAAGCCGTTCATTGGGTGACCGGATACATAAAATTGAGCTAGAACAGCCTACCGACTACAAGGGAAGAAAGCTATTTAAGCAATACCTAGATACTGCGACGAAATGTGAAGTATGTAAAACAGAACGCGTAAGTCCTGAAGACTGCCCATTTCTAAATACATTAGGCATAACTATTGCAGAGATTATCTGATTTATAAATTCTTTTTTCTGTGACTATGAATTTTATCGGGATGTCATGCTTTTCATGAGTAAGGTTATCTATGTGTCCGAATTCGTAGCATAAACCTACTATCAACGCGCTACTTTGGCCAGCAAGAAATTTATCGTAAAAACCACTACCATATCCAATTCTATAACCTAGACTATCAAATCCAAGACAAGGCACGAGAATTAATTCAAACTGAAACCCTTTAGGTACAAATTCTTTCAGTTTTTTGTCCGTGGTCAACCAAACATTGTTAATACTCCCCGCAGCGCGGTCAAACGGTGCATAAGCAACTTTTATTTTTGGATATCTCTGCCGGATATAATTAATTATCGGCCAAGTGTTTACCTCTTTTAGCTTAGTTTCTGGGATATAGACATGAGCAAACTTTATTTTTGACAAATCGACATGGCTTAAAAAAATCTCGGCAATGTTGTTGCTTGCTTTATTGACAAATTCTTCACTTAAATCAAGCCGCTGCTTTTTTAGTAGCAATCGCGCATCCTTTTTATCCATGGCCCAATTCTAGCATCGTTTACAAAACAGGGGTGAAATGCTAATATTTGGTAGCCTTTACGGGCCTGTAGCTCAGCCGGTTAGAGCAGCGGCCTCTTAAGCCGCGTGTCGAGGGTTCGAATCCCTCCAGGCCCTCCAATATATTCGATTCAGTAGCATTTATTACAGTAAGATAATGTTTTTTCTGCAAAACTGATTTATAATTTTCTTTGTATCAGGGGTGGAAGTCTGGAGTTGGATGTTTCAGTCTGAAAGTAAAATTCTAAGCAAATCACAGTTTATCGCCGCCGGCCTCATTATAATTGCCAGTCTTTTTTTATTGTCCTTCATTCCGTCGTTAATAGGAGTTAGTCATACCGCACATGCTGAGGTATCACAGCCATCAAGCGCTATAGGGGCTAGCCCAAATGTTATTACCCAGGGACTGGCTGACATGTCTGTAGGCTTAGATCACACAATGAGCTCGTCGCAGGAGTCAATTAATAATGGTCTTTTGTCTCTAAGAAGCTCGATGATCTCTGCAGCTAAGACAACCGCGTCATTTACTTTTGCCGGCGCCAAGTTCTTGGCTAGCGGTATAGGGAGCGGGGCTACTTTCATCGGGGGTACAATAGCTAGTGGTTTTGAGGGAGTAATACATATAACTGGCAGCTTTTTTGGTTTTATTGCTAATACCCCCGGATTAAGCGCAGTGATTCGGCCTGCCGATAAGTCCGCAATACCGGTAATCGATACTAACACGCCTAATTTGACTAACACTCAAACCAAATTACCGGAGGCTAGTTCTAGTGCTTCGCCGGTCGTTCAGCCTATAATTGATTCAAGCTCTCAATGGCCCATACATGGGTACATAACAACCGAATTTGGAGTGCCAGACTGGCCGTATCAGGCGATCCACACGGGAATTGATATTAGTGATGGCCAACCGTCAGGTGTTACACCTATTCATCCATTTATGGGAGGCGTAGTTGTACAAACTGTTCATTGGGATCCGGGGTTTGGCAATTATGTGGTCGTAGATCATGGCGGAGGAATAACATCAAGATATTGTCATCTTGCTTCAATTTCTGTTAGCGTCGGCCAGCAATTGGATAAAAATAGTGTAGTTGGTTACGAAGGCTCAACAGGAGTATCAACTGGCCCGCACCTCCACTTTGAAGTTAGGCTGAACGGTCAGCTAGTAAACCCGCACAAGTACGTTAACGGCCAGCCTTAATATTAATAACCGGCTTTATTCTTTGTTTTGCTGAAAAATTATTGTGATACAGCCTTACACACGACAACGCGATGATGCACATCTCTTAAGGTACCATCACGGTCAATTCTGCTATCAGGGATCTCAACTTCTCTAATAGCGATAGGCGCTCTAGCTGTTTCCCTTACAAGTTCTACTTGGCGAACAAGTCCTTGTATAACCAAAGCATTTTCTGGTTCAAGCATGTCAAATTCAGCTTTTAGCCAAGGCTCGATGGTGACCGTTTCTTCGTGTTCAGATGCGCTCAGCATGCCATCAATATCACATCCGAATAAAATACCTAATCGATGCACTAGGGCATCCCTATAGTTCTCTTGCTGAGGATGATACGCATCAGGCTGAATACTAATAGCTCCATTGCCTTCACCAAATAATAATTGTCTTGTAAGATCTAAAAAGCTACCTAGAGCTTGCTGCTCTTCTGCAGTGAGCTCAAAATCTTCACCACGATCAGGTCCCTGGGGCACATAACCCAGGTCAGTAGCACCATGCAGACGGTTTCCCATACACAAATAATAACATAAAATAAGAAATATTGCAAGCAAATGGGATTCTAAAAACTCCAACTATATCTGTTAATATAAACTCGTGAAGGTTCTTAACGGTTTAGAATTAGCTGGTTATATTAAAGAACGACATGCCAAGCAAGTTGAGCAATTACGGCACAGAGGCATAATTCCAAAACTAGCCATAGTCCAGGTTAAAGATGACCCCGTAATTAATACCTATGTGCGGCTTAAGCGGCAATACGGATCAGACATTGGTATCGAGGTCGATCTGCATACACCATCACAAAGGGACACCACCGTTTTGATTAGAAAGTTAAACAATGACCCTAGTGTCCACGGAATAATTGTTCAACTACCACTGTCAGATCCTGCTCAGACTGACGAAATTGTTAACGTAGTTGATGGCCAAAAAGATGTAGATTCTCTTGGGCAAAATTCAAGATTTGAGCCGGCAACACCTATGGCCATCCTCTGGTTATTAAATGGCTACAGCATCGATCTTAGGGGCAAACAAGTTTTACTAATCGGCCGCGGTAAACTGGTCGGAGCGCCATTAGAGAAGATTCTTAAAAATTCAGAAATTAATGTGACTGTGGTCGATAAAGGGGTTAAAGATCTACCGAGCTACACCATAGAAGCAGATGTAATCATTACTGCTACAGGGAGTCCTGCCATTTTATATCCCGATATGATCAAAAACGGGGCTGTGGTCGTGGATGCTGGTGTTGCCAGTGAGGACGGCAAAACTATTGGAGATTTATCACCCGAAGTATACAAGAGAGAAGATTTAACACTTACACCGGAAAAAGGAGGTGTTGGTCCTTTAACTGTCTGCGCCCTTTTTGAGAATGTAATAAGAGCGGCATCATAATGAAAAACTGGAAAATTCTAAGTTCAAAAAGGCTAGTTGATAACCCCTGGCTAAGAATCAACCAAGAGAAAGTGCAATTGCCAAACGGAATGATTTTGGAAGACTATTACGTTATAGAAGAAGATGATGTTGTAATCATAGTGCCCTATCTTGATAATGGTCATCTTGCGCTTGTAAAGCAGTATAAGCACGGTATTCAGAAAGAAGTAATTGAATTTCCCGCAGGTTATATTGATAAAGAGGCAGATCCAAGAAAGGCGGCTCTACGTGAACTTCAAGAAGAGACAGGTTTAAAACCTAAGAAAATCGAGCAGATTGCTATTTTAACAAATAATCCTACAAAGATACGCAGTAGGATATTTGTTTATAGAGCTAGTGGATGTACCAAAACGTATTCTACCGATTTTGATGTCAGCGAGGATGTTGAGATGATAACTAAACCCAAATCAGAAGTACTCAAAATGATCCGTGATGGAAGAATCTGGGTTACCGGTTCTGTATCAGCAGGATTACTGGAACTTGCATGAAAATAGGAGTTTTTGATTCGGGTGTTGGTGGTCAGTCTGTGGTAAACGCTATTAAAAAAGAACTGCCCGGCCTAGATATTGTCCTTAAAGAAGACAGAGTGCATCTACCCTACGGAACAAAATCGATAAAAGAAATTCATGGTTTTGTTAAACCTATTTTTCAGGACTTTATTGATGAGGGGTGCCAAGTAATTGTGGTTGCTTGCAATACAGTGACTACAAATCTTATATCTCAGCTGAGAAATGAGTTTCCGATCCCTATGATTGGGATGGAGCCCATGATCAAACCAGCTTCAGAAGCCACAAAAACGGGCACAATTGCGGTGTGTGCGACACCTAGGACATTAACAAGCGAGCGCTATAAGATACTTAAGGACAAGTATACAAGAGGCATACATGTCTTAGAGCCTGATTGTAGCGATTGGGCTCTCATGATAGAAAATAACAGAGTTGATCGCGATAAAATTGCAAAAATAATCGAGGACGCTATACACCAAAAGGCTGACGTTATTGTCCTCGGTTGCACTCACTATCACTGGATTGAGCGGATAGTTGAAGACTTAACTCGTGGGCGCGCTCAGGTGATTCAGCCGGAAGCGGCGGTGGTAATACAACTTAAGAAAGAGCTTGCACGGCTGACTTAAACCGGTTACCTCTATCTTTATAATCTCTAAAAAGACCAAAGCTTGCGCAAGCCGTGGAAAGTAACACGACATCCCCAGGTTGAGCATTTTTTTGAGCTGTGTCAACAATGTCTACCATCCTGGTTAGCCCTAAGGTAAATTTTGTAAATCCATTTTCTTTTAATAGTGAAGCTAACTTATCTGCTGTTTTTCCAATTATAATTGCATGCTTTACATTAGTTTTAGTAACTTCATCCGCCAAAGTGTCAAAAGGCAAGCCCTTGTCTGATCCTCCAAGAATGACTATTTTTGGTTGCTTAAAGGCCTTAAGCGCGACTATTGTCGAATCTGGTGTAGTGGCGAACGAATCGTCATAGTATTTCACCCCATCTAACTCACGTACAAGCTCTAAGCGGTGTTCTAGCCCGCTAAAGCTAGATAATACTGCTTTTGCTTTGTCAAGGCTTCCTACGGCCTCAAAAACGGCTGTAGAGGCTGCGCAGATATTCTGTAAGTTGTGTTCTCCAAGGAGCTTCACTTCAGTTTTTGGTATAACCTCATTTTCATTTTGGCCGATTACTATCATGCCGTCGTCTCTAACATACGCTCCTGGCTTCTCGTAGTAAGGAATTTTTTTACCTGGTGAGTACTGAGCAATTTTTCTTGAGTTTTCGCTTTTGGCGTAGTAAATGGCTATATCATCAGTAGTTTGATACTTAAAGATACTAGCTTTAGCCTCTACGTATTCTGTCATTGTAGCGTGCCAATCTTGGTGTTCCATAGTTATCATTAAGCAAACAGCAATATGTGGGCTATGGGGTAGATTCATTAGCTGAAAACTAGACATTTCTAAAACTACCCAATCTTCCGGCGTTACATCCTTTACAAAGTCTAGGACCCCTTTGCCTATATTCCCCCCAAGGTAGACCTTCATCCCCTCTGCCTCAAGCATTTTGGCAATAAGAGTGCAGGTAGTGCCTTTACCTTTAGTGCCTGTAACGCCGATAATATTTTTGGTTTTTACAGTTTCAAAGAAAATATCATTAACGGTTGTCGCTTTTGTCCAAAAGGTCTGGTCGTTACCAAACTTCTTATTAAGGTTCAGGTAAGAGGTGACTGAATAGACTATTCTGTCGCATTGTTGGAGGCCGTCCAGATATTCAAGCTTGGCAACGTTGCCCGTCAGACCAGGTGTACGGTCTTGGTTAATAAACCGGACTTTTACTTTATCCGACTCTGGCGGGAAGTCATCCCGTGGCTCCTCATTAACTATTAGATAGTCGTTTTCAGGGCCAAAAAAATGGTAAGCACTTTGGCCCTCAACACCCCAGCCGACAATCCCTATCTTCATGAGTGTAAGTATATCTTAAACTTGCAAGGCTTATCAGGCTAGTGCGGTAAGTAGACTCTTCTATGCGCTGATGTGCTGTTTGACTAACTCGGCTACTTGCTTAGGTGTCATATCTGCCTTGACTATGAATGCGCTGACGCTAAGTTCTTTTAATTTTTCTGGCGCTTCCTGCTCACCGACATTTGTAAGTATGACTACTTTGATATTTTTGCCCCAGTCGGTTTTACGCATTTTTTCTAGAACTTCATCGCCATTCATCTCTGGCATCATGAGGTCAAGCAGAACAATATCGGGCTTCATTTGTTCACAAAGAGCAAGGCCAAGCTTACCATTCTCGGCGATTTGCGCTTCAAAACCCTCAGCCTCAAATTTGAGGCGGTACATCTGCGCGATAGCTAAATCGTCTTCAATAATCGCGACTTTTGCCATTTGATACATACTACACCCAAAAAACTCAAGCGTCTACTTGATCCCAATCTCATATGCTTCTTGACTCAAGGTGTTAGCTCCATTATATTTGGAATCTAAGCTTATTTGCTGAATTAATGAAAATACAAGTTGTTGCAGGCGCCGGAACGGGACCCACCAAGTTATCAGCTTTTGATGTTGCGCTGAATAGTATGGGTATAGCTAACTATAACCTGATCCGTCTTAGCTCTATAGTACCGCCTGGCAGTAAAATAGTTGATTGTGAAGGCCCTATTAAAAAAGCCGTAGGAACTTGGGGCGATAGGCTTTATGTGGTAATAGCTGATACCAGAGTAGACACACCCAATGTTGAGGCTTGGGCAGGGATTGGTTGGGTGCAAGAAAAAGGCAGCGGAAAGGGCTTGTTTGTTGAGCATGAAGGGGCCAATGAAAAAACTGTTCGGCGAGACATAAAGGCTAGCCTGAATTCTCTCATGAGCATCCGAAAAGAAAAATTTGGTCCAATCCATATGAAGGTAGTCGGTCGAACTTGTACACATGAACCCGTTTGCGCTTTGGTGATAGCCGTATTTGGTGCGACTGGCTGGGAAATGATAAAGGCTGACGATTCTAAAAGCACAAATAGAGTCAAGATTAGTTCTTAAGAGCTAATATGCACCGGTCTGATCTTGGCTGGGTGGGGGCTATCACAGTAATGATTGCTGGTATCTATTACATCCATGATATCTTTCGTAATACAGACACAGGTAATCAGACGCAACCTCACCCAATCAGCTGGATAATATGGACTGTAATAGGTGTATTAGGAGTTAGTGTATCGATTAAGTCTGGCGTTGGGGCGGGTGTTTATGTATCTATCGTCTACTTAATATTACAGCTGATTATTGCGCTACTTAGCCTGACCAAGAAATTTGGCAAATGGTCGGGTGTGACGAGAGTTGACTATGTTCTTGGCGCACTGGCGTTGCTAATAATTTTGCTGTGGCAACTTGCATCACTTTCAGATAATAAAGTTGCCGTTTTGATTATAATTACCGACGCAATCGCATCCTGGGGGACCGTTAGGGAGGCATGGCGTCAACCACAGTCAGAATCTGCTCGTGCCTGGTCGACATCTGCTATCGGTGCGATCATTGGGATTATGGCAGTTCAAAGCACTTCATTATCAGCGGTCGCGTATCCTATATATTTGACAATACTTGTATCGACCCTAGCAGCAATAATAATTTTTCGCGATATTCGACTCAATAAACCGTTTGTCTAACTTATTCTCTAGCCCTAAGGTCGGGCGCTTCAATAATGGTAGTTTTAGCCGGGCCGCTATCCTGATTGATAAAACCCCCTATTTTTTTTGCTATAGCTTCAGTGCCGGCCCAAAGTTTATCTAATAGGGGAAGTAGCACGGGTGGATGAGGCTCAGTTAGCCTTCTTCGGTGCTCTCTGATATTAAGTTCATGGAGAACTGGCATTCTGTCAAATGTACTCATGATTATATTACTACCATAAACTCTTTAAAAATCAAGCAACTGCTACGGTATACTTTTTGTAAAAGTTAATTGGTCGTAAGCCCATCTTATGTTTTCTTAAGCCCTCTAAGCCCAAGTCCATTTCCATATTTATAAAATCTACTCCGTCCTTAATCGCCTCTTTAGCGACCTCGCTAGTTAAATAATCAAATATGTGAGGCAAATCATAGTTAACCTTTAGGTGATTAAGCACGATATGCTTTTTGTCCACCGTTTTGTGGTAAAAGATAATACCTTGTAATTTATCATCGATAAAAACGGCTATATTTCGAATATGTAAAATCGAGGTATGGCTGAGAGTGACTTTTAGGGCTTCGTTTTCAGTATTTTCTGGATCATTTTCTATAGGGTATTTTTTTTGCCATAGCTGTATGGATGAATAAACCATATCCCTGATACTCTTGAGCTCTAGATCTAGTTCTCTAAGCTCCAACTTTGATCCCTCTATTTCTCGCAGAAACCGTCTTACCTTTCTCCTGGTACGTGAGTGTGGCCGCCCTTCTAAAGAAGCTAAAGCCTTGGCATCCAGTATATATTCGTGATAGTCCATTTCCTCAGAGATCATTAAATGGTCTCTATGCTTAATTTTGTTAATCGTAAATTCTGGCACGTGAACCAATTTTTTTGGTTGTTTATACTTATGTAAAAATTTAAAGATAACATCTAGTGAGCTGTCTACTTCGTGAGTTCCAATTAGACTGTATCCTGAATTATCTTTATCAAAAGGTAAACTGTACTTAATGACTAGGTTATTATCTAGTCTAGAAATATTTAATTGACCGTCAAGATTCCACCAGATATGAAGTGTAGTAAATGAAATATCAGAAAAAGGCGGATAGCTTGAAACCAACGCTTCATAGGCATCTCTGTCATCCATGGTCAAGTTTGCGAACTTAGGAAATAGTGGCGGCATATCGTTAAGTATAGAATCAGTTTAACCAGATGGTAAAGTTGTAATGCTTTCCTCTTGACTTCTGTATCTAACTTCCCATAATTAAATTTAAGATGAGACTAATAAAAAGTAAAACACAAATCTTATTAGCTATTATTTTCTTAATTTATGTCATTTGGTGGGGTAGCTTTCAGTCTGTTGTAGAACAGCAGGGAACATCTGTCCAGCGGTTTGGCGCAACCTACGGTGTTGTATGTTTGATAGGAGCTACTGTTGGATTTCTTGCAGCTAAAAAATGGGGTGGGTTTAGAACTGTTATCGGGCGATCAATTATGTTCTATGCCTTAGGCTTGCTTGCTCAAGAGGCTGGCCAGATTATATACACCTACTATATTTATGGAGCAAAGATCCAGATTCCATACCCTTCTTGGGGTGATGTTGCTTATTTTGGTAGCGTCCTACTCTATATTTATGCAACCATACTTCTGGCCAAAGCGGTAGGTGTAAAGTTTTCTTGGCAGCGTAAAAGATATAAGCTGCAGGCTCTATTGGTGTTTGGCCCAATCCTATCAGGTTCTTACTGGGTATTTTTGCACGGCTATCAGTACAATTGGCATAAACCAATAACTGTTCTTTTAGACTTCGGATACCCCATGGGACAAGCTATATATATCTCTTTGGCTGTCACTGCATACATACTTTCGCGACGGATTCTAGGAGGCGTCATGAGAGCCGGTATACTAATTGTCATTTTGGGATTAGTGATTCAGTATATCTCAGACTTTACTTTCCTTTATCAGAGTAGCAGAGGGACTTGGCTGACTGGTAAGTATAATGATCTTTCATACTTGATTGCTTACTTTGTGATGTCAAGTGCCATGATAAAATTTAACCTGACTTATAAGGAATTGAAGGATGCAGCCGAAACGTAAGTTTAGGTAAATGGATTTAAAGATGGACGCATACGAACAAGCAGCTGTAGAAATAATCAAGGAGCAAGAAAATATTATTGGTCCACTAGCTTTGGAGCAAGCTAGTAGAATCCAGGGTATAAATATTGGCAACGATAAACGAACCGTTAAGGTCGAGGGCAACAAAGCCGAGAAGCTGGAGCTACTCGTGCAGCAGTATAAGAAGATCTTTGGTCAAACATCAGTGGAAGTCTGTAGAGAAGCAGCCGCGCCATTTTTAACTAAACTGTCTCCTCAAGAAATCCCAATCTCTCTCAAATAATGCCTAAGGCTAACCAAAAATGAACATAATGACCCGTAGCAACACGGAGGATCAAGTAGCTCATATCACCCAGGAGATGTATAAGCACAACCTGGAGCTTGCTGAACGTAACAAAACCTTGATGATCCTGCACAAGATTGATGAGGTAGTACTAAATTCTAAAACAAGCTCAGCAGCTGTGGCGCAATCTGTCGCAAATTTATTGATAGAAGAGGTGGTCTTTAATTTATGCATGGTTTTTATAAAGGAAGAAGGAAGCTCCCTGGCATATCTTAAAGGCCTGTCTACGCTACAAAAACAAGCTGAAGTTGACAGTGTTTTACAGAATTTCTTTAACCACATAAATCTTAATGCCAGTGAGGCAGGGGCTCTGTATGAGTTTATGAGAAAACCTCAGATCCAGCTTGTGAGCCGCTTTACAGATATTAATCCCGGCTTACAGCCCGAGATGAACGATAGTCTTAAGGCTGACCTAGGGACTAACTCTCTTTTTATATGCCCGCTACAGTCAAACGGGATTATGTTTGGAATACTTGTTTTAGGCCAGCCGGCTGATGAAGAAAGGGCAGAATATCAGAGAAACTTTGTTGAAAGGCTAACAGCCGCCATTAGCATTGCAATAGAAAACCAAATCTTGTACGACCAGCTCCAGACTGCTGGTGTCCGCTTAAAACAGCAAAATGACAAGTTGATAGAGTTGGATAAGTCTAAAGATGAGTTTATTAGCATGGCCTCGCATCAGCTTAGAACTCCTCTAACTGCGATTAAAGGTTACTTAAGCATGGTTCTAGATG
>DASRGY010000023.1:0-4320 GCA_035650795.1 Saccharimonadales bacterium (SeqCode) | reverse complement strand
GGCCAGTCCTAAGCTTCTTGAGTTCTTGTTTAAAGTGTTCAGTCGCCTGGTCTAATTTAGCTCTTACTTCCGATACCAATTGAGACGGATTCACCTATATGCTCCACAATTTCATTAATAATTATAGCCTACTTGCCTCTTATGGCCATAGTTGTTGTCTCTATTAACTCACGGCGGGGCTGTTCAAAGCGCCGCAATAATCTACTAGCTCCATTTTCCGATCCTCCTAGCGGTTCGACCCAAGCAATCCTTCCTAAGCCAGCCCATCTTGCCGCTAATATATCCATTGGTAGCTTATCGCCTATCATACTTGCGTTTTGTGGTTCAACGTCAAACTCCGCTAGAGCCCGTCCAATGAGGGTCTTAAATGGCTTTCTCTCACCAAAGCGCAGAGGTCTTGGCCTGAAAAAATCTTCAGCTTTAAGCTGACTTACTACTGATTTAATTATGTTTAATTTATGACTGTTTGTCACAATACCCAACCGGTCATACCACCCTCTAGCCCTCCCTTCGGCAAAAAATTGGACTACATCTTCGGGGACTTCACCAGTTTGCTGATCTTTTGGTCGATAGGGTATTACTGTATCGTCCATATCTACAAGCAAACAACGCGTGCCTGATTCTTCGTGCCAAATTTTAAGTGGCACATCTACAACTTTAGGATAACATTCTACGCCCTCTAGATATGCGGGTAGTCGACGTTCTGCAAGACTCATCTTTATTGCTTAGAGTTTTTCACCTAGTTCTATGCGTGAGAAGCGGCGGACAATAATATTTTCTCCTAATTTGGCTATATGTTCTTTAACATAGTCAGCGACATTTTTTTCCGGATCTTTGACAAAAGGCTGGCCCAAAAGCTCTTTTTCATTTTCCGGATTCATGGCTGCAATATGCAGGCACATGTCTTTTACAAGCTCTTTAAATTCATCAGTTTTAGCCACAAAGTCAGTCTCGCAGTTAACTTCAACTACAACTCCAATCCGCCCATCGTGCGAGTATGTACCGATCAAACCGGATCGCGCTTCACGCTCAGCCCGTTTTTCGGCCTTAGCCATACCCTTTTTACGCATTTCAGCTAAAGCTTTATCAAAATCACCACCTGTATCTACTAGCGCTTGCTTGGCATCTGTCATACCAACGCCTGTCATTTCTCGCAATTTTCTTATGTCATCGATTGATATTTTTGCCATCTTACACCTTTACTGGTTCTATCTCAGGTTTACTTTCGGCTTCTGGTTTTTCACTTTTGGCAACTGTTTTAACTGCATCTTTTTGTTCCGCTTTAGTGTAATCCTTATCCTGCACGTTGGATTTTTTAACCCTGCTACGGCCTTCATCTATAGCTGCTTTAACATAATCAAGCACCAGGTTAATGGTTTTAGTAGCATCATCATTACAAGGAATCGGGTAGTCAACCTTTGTTGGGTCGCCGTTAGAATCGACCATAGCTACTACCGGAATTCCTAATTTTTTGGATTCACGAATGACTATGTAGTCAGTTAAGACATCAACTACAAAGACTGCGCCAGGCAGACCGTTCATTTCTTTTATACCGCCATAAACGTGATTCATCTCCTCTATCTCTTCGGAGAAGCGTTGCACCTCAAGTTTACTGTAGCGGGCTGCTAGTTCACCGCTTGCCAGCCGGGCCTCTAAATCCTTAAGATATTTGATTCGCGCACCAATAGTCGGCTGATTAGTTAACATGCCACCAAGCCAGCGAACAGTTACATATGGCATATTCGTTGCCGCGGCAACCTCATAAACCTTATCTCGTGCCTGACGTTTGGTGCTGACAAGCAAAATCTGCTTACCAGAAGCTGAGGTTTCTGATAAGAAATCCAGCGCATTGTTAAGGGCCTCTACCGTCTTTGTTAAGTCGATAATATGATTGCCGTCACGCTTGCTGTGTATATATTGCGCCATTTTTGGATGCCAACGGCTGCTTTTATGCCCAAAATGAGCACCGGCCTCAAACAAAGCCTTAATATCTACATCTACTTTAGACAAGTATCTAATCCTTCCTCATCGTGAAGCTATAGCCCTTCCAGTCCTGCACGGTCCTGGTCAGGAGGATTATCTAACCTCACTGTTTAGTTTTTGACTTAGTAAGTTTATCAGATCTACTGATAGCTGGCAATAATGATTTGCGAAATTAAAGACTTATGGTTAAGTATGAAGATGCGAGGTTTAGAACGGCTTATCGATTCAATCCTGATACTTGAAGATGCAGCTTATATTAGACGCGAACGGCTAGCGGGTGACCCCAGCAGAGATCCCGATGAAACAACTGTAGAGGATGTAACCGAATCTATTATGAGAAGAAAGCCTGAGGGAGAAAATTTTCTTGGCCGTAAGTGGGCAATCGTGGAAGGGCTAAGGAACGTAATTAGCCTCGGCGTTGACCTAACAGAGTAAAACAGATATAATCTACGCGTTATATGAAAAAAGATTTGCATCCAAAGAACTATCGGCCGGTAGTATTCCAAGATTTAAATAATGGGACTACCTTCCTTACCCGTTCTACAGTTGACGCCGAAGAGACTACTACACTTGACGGTGTTGAATATCCTTTGGTTAAAGTCCATATTTCTTCTGCTTCACATCCCTTCTTTACCGGTGAAGAACGTATTGTTGACGTTGAAGGTCGCGTAGACAAATTTAAGGCTCGCCGCGAAGCCGCTCAAAAAGCCCAGGCAGCACGAGCCGCCAAAGCAGCTAAGCCTAAAGCAAAGAAGGCCCAACCGGCCAAACAAAAATTAGGCGTAAAGGCCAAGTCTAACGAATCTCAAGAAGACACCGAAGAAGAATAAAAAGATAAGACAGAGTACTGGGGATTCAGCATTCCTATATTCTACTTCCTGTATCCTATAATTATGGACCAGCAAGAACGAATATTAAGAGAAGAATTTGAGGAGCTGCAGCAGCAAATACAGCATCCTGATGTGTTTGGCCGCACAGATTACCCTGCACTTGCCAAGCGCCAAGGAGAGCTAGCTAAAATCCTAGATCTTTTTGATAGAAAAAAGCAGATCACAGTCCAACTTCAAGACACTAAAAGTATGTTAAGTTCATCTGATACAGAGCTTGTCCAACTAGCCAAGACAGAATCTGATGATTTACAAAATAGATTGACTGATATTGAGCAGCAATTATCTGACTTACTGATGCCTAATGATCCAAACGATGACCGAAACGCAATTGTCGAAATCCGCGGAGCAGCCGGAGGCGATGAATCAGCGCTCTTTGCTGGTGATCTATATAGAATGTATGCCCGCTGGTGTGAGAGACACAAATATAAGTTAGAGCTCGATACCCAAAGCCCATCAGAAGCTGGAGGTTATAAAGAAATTATCTTTGAAGTTAAAGGCTCGGGAGCGTATGGCGCACTCAAATTCGAAGCCGGTGTCCATCGAGTGCAGCGCGTACCGGTCACAGAAAGCAGCGGCCGCATTCATACCAGCACCGTAACAGTAGCTGTGCTGCCTGAGGCCGAAGAAACAGATTTAAAAATAAATCCTGACGAGCTTAGGATTGACGTTTTTCGTTCCAGCGGACATGGCGGCCAGTCAGTTAACACAACAGACTCGGCGGTCCGCATAACTCACCTTCCCTCAGGGGTAACTGTCAGCATGCAGGACGAAAAAAGCCAGATAAAAAATCGCGAAAAAGCCATGCGTGTATTAAGATCCCGCCTGCTACAAATGAAAGTTGAGGAAGAACAAAAAGAGCTAACACAGGCTCGAAAAGCACTAATCGGTTCTGGAGAGAGATCAGAAAAAATCCGGACTTATAACTTCCCCCAGGATCGTATTACAGACCACCGAATCAACTATTCAAGGAGCAACCTCCCTGGAGCTCTAAACGGCGAAATAGATGATTTGGTTGAGAAACTTCATTCGTATGAGCAAGACCTCATCCGGAATGAAAAATAAGTAATAAGTACGCGCATGCGTCTTGATTTATATATAAGCCAAGCGACAAATAGGCTTGGCAAAGCCGGAATTGGCACGGCGCAACTAGACACACTCATTATGCTTGAGGATGAGTTAAAAAAAGACCGAGCCCAGCTATTGGCACACCCGGAAACTGAGCTCTCTAAAACACAGCTCAAAAGACTCAATGCTAAATTGCACCGCCGGGAAAAACATGTGCCGATGGCTTATATCCGTGGGTTTACAGAGTTTTACGGCCGTAAATTTAGAGTCAATCGCCACGTTCTAGAACCTAGGCCAGAATCAGAGACAATGATCGAGTTACTGAAGCAGCTAGCTAAGAATAAACCCCAAACAATAGATCCTAGGGATTGGAAAATAGCCG
>DASRGY010000022.1:0-6584 GCA_035650795.1 Saccharimonadales bacterium (SeqCode) | reverse complement strand
GCTTAATAAATAAAGGAAATTTTAAGTTACGCACTTTACCGTTGATAAAATCCAGATGGCTGAAAGATTCGACAGCCATCTCTGGAACTACTTTCCGCTGAATTGAGCGAGAAGCCAGCTTATTCTGACAATTAAAAAGGGCGCTAAGTGTTGGCGCGGGTTTTTGATAACGCTGTGCCAGGATAGCAGCTATCTGCACAGAATCATCTGCTAGTCCTAGATAGCCGTCATAGCCACCGTGGGCAGCATCATTATCTAAATATTTTTTTAGGCCGCGTTTGAAAATTTCGTCACTGTTTTTATAAACAATTTTATATTTTGGGTTGTTGTAATAACCTTGAAGCTCAACTATGTAGTGCTTGGGGGCGAAGAGCAGAATTTTCTTCACCAAGCCATCATATCAGATAGTTTTCAAATCGTGGTATTTTATGTTCTAAAATGGTAAAATTACCTCTGTTCTTTAATCAATTTTGTGCTTAAGTAAATATCACAAAGTTGTCCTGTGTTTGTAGTTGGGTTGGTTTGCCTAGTACTGTGCGTCCCCATAGTTTAACGGATAGAACACTGGCTTGCGGAGCCGGCGATAGAGGTTCGAATCCTCTTGGGGGCACCAAATTGTTGTTGCTGAGCCCACCCAACATTGACTTTTTACAGCGTATATGCTAATGTATTAATAGTTCTAAAAAACAAAAAAATGAGCCAAGTAGAATTAAAACTGGACAGAATTAACCGCAAGCTTAGCGTCCTTGGTGATATTGAGAAAGACCTAGAAAAAATAGTTGAAAAAGAGGATAAAGAGCTAAATAAAGTTCAGCAAGAAGAAGCTTATATAGAAAAAACCCTTGTAAAGCTCGGCAATTACACGATTAAACGCTCACATCTGATGGAGCTGGCTCGGGGCACAGCTGGAGCTTTTCTGGGGGTTGGTTTGGGCACAGCCTTAGGCCTAAGTGTCAACTTAGCCCACAAGCTACCTTGGATTAATATTTTTGGTATTCTTATCTTTGTCTTCTTACTAGTCGGTTTGCTTATATACAAAAATGACAAGTCGTATATCCACGAAAGCCGATCTAGTACACTCGGCTACGTTACAAGCAAAGTACTCATCCTTTACACAATTTCGTTAGTAGTGCTTTTTGCGGGTCTGATTTTGTTTGATGACTTCCCGGGCTGGAATTTACTACTAATTAAGGCTCTACTTGTCGGCTCATACCCTGCAATGGCATCGGCCGCAGCCTTTTCCCTAAAATAATCATTTATGCAACGATTGACGTTCTAACTCTGCGTACTGTTCTGTTCCAAAAACTCCATATAAAAACTGCGGCCAAAACCGCAGTTTTTATATGTGAGAACTGTTTATTTTAGACGTCTGCCTCAGAGCCCATTGCTATTTGCAATACGCCTGAGATGATCAAGAACAGTCCAACCAACCAAACAAACGCTAGTGTGGCGTGGAACGGATATCGCCATAGCCAAATACCGGCTGCAAACGATAACAAGGCAAACAATAATGTTAATACTCTGAGCCCACCAGCCGCGCCACGAACTCCAAAAGTGTTAAACAATTGAATAAAGCCTTGAGCAAAGAACACAATGCCAACCAAAGTTACAATTGAAAGCGTTGTTAAGCTTGGGCGTTGTACAAGATAAGCGCCTACACCCAGTTCAAGCACACCGACCAAAATCGAAAGAAGCCAGCCAAACCCACCTTTCTTTATACCTACAACGCCTTCAACAATTCGCATGCCACCGACTAGCAATAACCAAATGCTAATAAGCGTCACAAATGTTAGAACGGTTAGCTTGGGGAAAACTAATACTATCACCCCTAGCAATACACCCAGGCCGCCGCGCCAGTAGGAATAACTCCTATCTGTCGCCACAACCGATTGTGCACTAGACATATACGCCTCCTTTAATACTTATAGCTATAATATACAACTATTATTGAATTATAGAAAATACATGGCAAAGCATAATTTTGCTTATGCTTTATGGCTTACTGCTATTTCTGTTTTTTCCAAGGGGCTATACCTAAAAACTGAAAGTACAGATCATCCTCAAAGTGGCTAATGTAAAAGGCATCTAGCTCCTCTTTAGTTGGGTTGCGATCTTGGAACTGTACAAAAGGCAAATCTTCAATTACAGCAATTGGTGTTTGCTCTGTTCCCTCGCCCATAGCAACACCGCTAGCAGCAGCAAGGCCACCGGCCACGCTGGATATACTTACGTGGAATTTTCTGCCAAAAAGATCCGGCTGACCTCTGTAGTCATTTTTAGCCAGAAAACCACTATGGCCGATCGGGATTACTAGGGTCCCATACCTAAGAGGAAAGCTACTGCTATCGGTTATCAAAACGCCTATTTTTTTGAGCCCGAAACGCTTTTTTAAGTAAGCTCGAATTTTATTAGCCGTTTGCTGGGGGTTTCTAGGCCAAAGTACATAGTTGCCATTGCCATTTGATTCATCAATTCCGGCCGCCGCGACCAAAGTATTCCTTATGATACTAAAGTTGTATTTAAACTTACTTGCACTTGGTGGTAAGACATAGTCAGCTTCCTGCTTGATAAGCTTCGACTTCTCGATCTGGCCAACTGGCACTACCCTTCCTTCACAAATACCGACAACCTTAGAGGTAACAGTTACTATAGTAGAATCTTTGAGTTTAGTCAGTGACTCATCCAAGAGGTCGAAAATAGTACCTGAGTTTACCTCCACCCTCCTAGTTTTAATAGGTGTTATGATCATTTCGATCCTCCTTTAACCACCATACTCCAACATACACCAAAGGTGTTTCTATGATAGTCAACCCGCACCTGATTAGCCAGTAAGGAATTATAAGGCTAAAAAGAAAATTAATATTAGCACCAAATGACAAACTAACCGAATAAAATGCTAGGAATATGAACACCAGAACGTCCATAAACTGGGCGGTAAAGCTGGTAAGATTAGTACGAAACCAAAGAGCTTTTCCTTTTAACGCTTCACGAATTCTGACAAATATAGCAACATCTAGCAGTTCTGAAATAGCAAATGCTGTTAAGCTGGCCAATGAAATCCTAAGAGCTGAATGAAAAATGGTGTCATAAGACTGTTCATTCTGTTTGAACCTGTAAGACGACGGTAGGCTGGTCGCTAACCACATATATAAAATCAGAAGGCTAATCACAATGAAGCCAGAATAAACAATACTACGTGCTCTTGCGCGACCGTAAACTTCTGTAACTGAGTTGATCATCGTGAATAGCATCGGAACGACAAAAATTGCCACACTGGCATTAAAGTGGCTAATTAAAGGGAAGGTTTTAGAACCCATCAGCTCTGCGGTCATCACGCCAAAAATATATAGAGCAACTACCAAATCTAATTTATGAATCTTAATCATTTCTGCCTCCTTAGTTAAGAATGAGAGAGGCAGTTTAAATCAAGCCCCTCTAGATTAAGGGCTGTCTATAAATCCAGACCAGGTTGAGATTTTTTTATTTATCAACATAAGGCTTATTCCTTACCTACTTTAGCGGTGCAGAATTTGCAACGGCTAGCGGCTTTAGGGATAACGCTCAAACATTCGGGACATTTGCGGGTAGTTGATTCTTCCGTATCTTTACTGCTTAAGAACCTATCACTTAAACGGTTGATCGGTTGAACTACAAAAAAGAAGATTACAGCAGCAACAATCAGAAAAGTAATTAAAGCGTTAATAACGCTACCATAGCCGAATGAACCACCATGTATCGTGAAAGCGGCATTACTAAATTTGTGACCGCCGTAGACAATCGCTATTAGTGGGTTGATTAGATTGTTGACAATTGCGTTTACGACACTAGTAAAGGCTGCGCCAATAACTACACCGACAGCCAAGTCCACCACATTGCCACGTAAAATAAACTTCTTAAATTCTTGAAGCATTAATCCTCCTACTCCTTAAATTAAATCATAATTACTGCTAAAATTCCTTTAAATGCCCAACTTTAATAAACTTCTCACTAAAGTAGACAAGTTCCAGCAAAAACACGCCATTACAGCCTTTAGCGTAGCGGTTATTAAGAAATATGGCGATGATGAAGCCGGCAAACTGGGCGCGCTAATTACCTATTACGGCTTTTTATCACTTTTTCCGCTTTTGATGGTCACATCCACTATTCTGCAGATTGTTTTTCGCCACCACGAAGAATTTCGTACAACTGTCATTAACAGCATAAATCACTATTTTCCGGTTTTAAACGATTATTTTGCTGGGGATGTCCGTGGTCTACAGAAAACCGGCCTGGCTCTAGTTGTCGGCTTGTTGTTAACTCTCTACGGAGCTCTAGGCGGAGCAAGTATGGCCCGTAATGCCATAAATAAAATCTGGCATGTACCCAAAGACAAGTGGCCTCGTTATCCAAAGTCGGTCCTAGTTAACTTGCAGCTGGTTGTTGTTGGTGGGGGTGCTTTAGTTGTAGCGGCAATTTTATCGAGCCACTCAGCTAGCATAAGCTTTGGTTTAGCGTCCCGACTTATACCTCTAGCAATTAGTCTTATTTGTTTAGTATTTGCCTTCTTTTTAATATTTAAAATCTGTATTGCCACCCAAGAGCATGCCGCCAAGTATATTTTTACTAGCGCTTTTATTGCTGCGGTAGGAATTCAGGCCTTACTAATATTAGGTGGTTATTTGGTTACGCACGAACTCAAAAATTTAAGCAAACTATACGGAACTTTTGCGGTTGTTTTAGGTTTAATGTTTTGGATTTATCTGCAAGTCAGGGTTCTTTTATTCGCTGTCGAAGCCGGTAGCGTTCATGCCAATAAGCGCTGGCCCAGAAGTCTCGTAGATTAATCTGTCCCTATTTCCTTGTAACCTATACCCGGTGTGCCATCTGGTGCACTCATGTAAAATACTTGTACTGCTGTCCCATTTAGTAGATGTACTCCCTGATCCATATAGTGCGCGTATGGGCCTCGTACACCCGCTTTCACTCCCGGAATCCTATCTTTAAAATCAGGTAAGATTGTTATTTCAGACTCTCTACCACTTTCGGTATCTACCAGCTTAACCTCAAGTTTAGGCACGGGTAGTTTGGGCATAGCATTACCAGCTGCATCAGGGTTAGTCATATTTAAGAACTCTCTGTCTTAATTGTCTTTGTAACAATATACGCTTCAAAAAGAGCTGGTCAAGCCTAATAATTACTACAATACCCTTGTTATGATAATAGGGCTAAGATGGAGGTATTAAATGCTGGAGACTGCCCAAAATCTGATTCGAAAGACCGGTAAAAAACTTGGTTTAGACGAGTCAGAGATTAAGCGACTAATAAAAATTGATGCTGAGCACAAGTTTAAAATCAGCCTTGATAGTGGCAAAGAATTCTCTGCCTACAGAATCCAACACAGCAATAAACTTGGCCCATACAAAGGAGGTATCCGCTTTCACCCCCAGGTTAATTTAGATGAAGTTCGGGCATTGGCTACACTGATGAGCCTAAAAACAGCAGCCGTCGGCTTACCGCTTGGTGGTGGTAAGGGTGGCGTGGCAGTTGACCCTAAGCAGATTACTAAGGAGGAACTAGAGGAGCTTAGTCGGAAATACGTCCAACATTTGGAGCCCCACATAGGGCCGGACAAAGATGTGCCAGCACCAGATGTCAACACTAATCCGACAGTTATTGACTGGATGGTGGATGAATATCAAAAACTTACTGGGGACACCACCAAATCAAGCTTCACTGGTAAAAGCTTAGAAAATGGCGGAAGTTTAGGTAGAGATGCGGCAACTGGCCGCGGCGGAGTTATCGCCTTTCGTGAGCTCCTAAAACTCCAAAAAAATAAAGACAAAGAACTAACATATGCCGTCCAAGGTTTTGGTAATGTAGGAGCTTTTTTTGCGTTGGTAGCTGAACAAGTCCAGCCGACTTGGAAGCTGGTAGCCGCCAGTGACTCAAGTGCCACAATCTTTAACGCTGCTGGATTTAGTGCTAGGAAACTTAACGAGTATAAAAAGCAGGGCAAGCGCTTCAAAGACTACAAGGCAAACGATACCGAGACCATAGATAATGCCAGTTTTACTGGCATAGAAGCTGATGTATTAGTTCTTGCAGCTCTAGAAGATGCGATAAATTCATCAAATATGCGGCAAATTACATCCCGTTACATAGTAGAAATGGCTAATGGCCCGATAAATGAAGATGCCTATGACTTTCTGGGCAAAAAAAATGTAGTTATATTGCCCGATATCGTGGCTAATGCCGGTGGCGTGATAGTCAGTTATTTAGAATGGGTACAAAATAAGTCAGGCGTACACTGGCCAGAAGATAAAGTGAACAAAGAGCTAGAGAAATACATCAAAGATGCTGTTGCACGAATGTACCAAACCTCAATCGATAATAAGGTGTCCTTGAAAGAAGCTGCATTCATACTTGCCGTTAAGCGTCTCACCTCTTAATATAGCGTTTACTTCTTAGGGACTTTGCCACCTTTTTGGCGAGCCTTACTGAGTCCCACTGCTATAGCTTGTTCCCGACTCTGAAATTTACCTTGATGCTTATGTTCATGCATTGCTTTGTGTACTTCGTCTTGGGCTTTTTGGCCGTATTTTCTT
>DASRGY010000021.1:0-5823 GCA_035650795.1 Saccharimonadales bacterium (SeqCode) | reverse complement strand
CCCCAACCCCTATCTTTGCTGGCTCGCTTCATAGATAGAAGTGCATAGCCCTCGTCCAGTTCCGGATCAATGACACTGGCGGTTATTGTCTCGCCTTCTTTCATGGGGCTACCACTAACCTCGCGTTTAAAAATAACGCCGATACCATTAGCTCCCAGATCAACCCAGACTTCGTGTTTGCGAACAGAACTAACTACGCCCTCAACAGCATCGCCTGCTTTAATTTGCTTGACTTCCTCTTTGGCAAGCAGGTCATCCATAGTCACATTCGTAGTTTTTGGCATTTAAATATATTCCTCCTTGAATATTCTTGCTCTCTCTGGAAGAGCAGCCCGAGCAAAAATCACATTTCTTGCCCGGCACGACGAGGATCCATAAAAGGATGCCTCATGGCGCTCCACAATATTAAGTTAATAAAGTAGATTGTTACTTATTTTAAGGTGAACTACTGCTTTTGTCCAGTAGTTAGCATGCTAGAATAGCTGTTAATGACACTTGAGGGCCAGACATGTATTTAGCAATTGATGTGGGGGCTACTAAAACACTATTAGCGGTTTTTTCTTATGAAGGGAAAATTTTAAATGAATTAAAATTTCCGACACCACAAGACTATAAAAACTTTAAGGAACATATAGAGAAAAACATTTCTAAGCTTGGTCTTAATGGTATAGATGGCGTTGGCATTGGAATGCCGGGGCTAATTGATCACAGCACTGGTCTAAGCATAGACGCGGGCGGTAATTTACCTTGGCAAAAGGTCAATCTAAAGAAGGACGTTGCCAAGATTCTGCCTAACGCTAAAGTATTTATCCATAATGACGCCAAGCTGGCCGCTCTGTCAGAAGCATTGTTATACCACAAAAAGTATAAAATGATTATGTATATAACTCTTAGCACAGGTATAGGTGGTGGTGTAATAAAGAATGGTCAAATCGATGATGACTATATCAATTTTGAGCCTGGGCGAATGCGGTTTGACTATGAAGGTAAGAACCAAAAATGGGAAGACTTTGCATCTGGCAAGGCTTTATCGCAGCGTTATGGAAAACTAGCTGCAGAGATTAATGATAAATCTATCTGGAAGCAATATGCGCACTTAGTGGCTATGGGCTTTGAAGAGTTATTACCAACCGCTCAGCCAGAGCTAATAATAATTGGTGGTGGCGCCGGTGCCCACTTAGAGAAGTTTATAAGCTATCTCACTCATGAGTTAAAAATGATCAATGACCCACTAGTGCCACTCCCTGAAATCGTTAGAGCAAAAAGGCCCGAGGAAGCCGTCATCTTTGGTTGTTATGAATACATCCGCCAAAACATTTAAGCAGTTTGTCATTGAGCTAAAGCGAGATTATCCGCAGTTTAAGTTTAAGTCAGGTTCACAGGACCACTGGTCACCAAAATCAAATACCATAACTTATAAATCAGAAGCCCCTCCTCAAGAAAAAGAGTATGGTATTTTACACGAGCTAGCTCATGCCCAACTGGGACATACTAACTACCACTCCGATTTTGAACTCCTAATGCTGGAGAGTGCAGCCTGGGATTTAGCTGCCAAGATTGGCTGCAAATACGATGTAAAAATTGACGATGACCATATCCAGAGCTGCCTGGATACATACCGTGATTGGTTGCACGCTCGGAGTACCTGCCCCGTTTGTCGCACTAATGTTCTGCAAAAGGACCCCTATCATTACCGTTGCTTTAACTGCCAAGCAGAATGGAAAGTTACGGGTGGCCGTTTTGTCCGGCCATACCGTCGCATAAAAAAATCCGCCTAAACAGCTGCCTAGACGGATTAAAGTTTTGACTTAAAGCAATTATTTCTTGCTTGTCTTTTTAGGACGACGGCTTATGCGTCCGCCCCTAGCGCCGGCTATACGAGCCAGTTCACGGTTGGCAAAAAAGCCACCAGTTCGGCCAACTTTGCCGCCCATTGCACCGATACGAGCGTAAAAATCACGTCCGTATTTGGATTTGTTAGTAGCAGCTGCTTTGCGGCCACCATCTTTGGTTCCAGCCATAGCTTAAAACCTCCTTGATAGTTTATGAAATTCCACCTAGTCGAAATAAAAAGAGGGCGTAGCCCTCTTCATCTATCGAAACTATGCTTATGGTATCACCAAACTACGCTAATGTCAATAATAGATTCCCGAGTAGTTAATCCGCTCTTATTATGTCAAAATAAGAGTAGCGAGTAAGGAGGATACTATGGCTAAAGTTACACTAGAACCCTATATATTCTTTAAGGGCAACTGCCGTGAGGCGATGGAATTTTATAAATCTGTTTTTGGGGGCGAGTTGGAAATTATGGACGCAGATCCTGAGCAGATGGGCGACATGCCCAATAAGGACTGGTTTAAAGGCAAGGTTATGCACTGCACTCTTAAAGGTGGAGACATAACCTTTATGGCCAGTGACAGCAGTATAGCCAGCGATAAAGCAGCTAAGGTAGAACTAAGTCTTGGTGGCACCGACGAGGATCACATGCGGACTATATTTGATAAGCTGGCCGACGGCGGCAAGATCGAAATGCCTCTAGAAAAGCAGTTCTGGGGAGATATCTTTGGCCGAGTTACAGATCAATATGGGGTCCAATGGATGATGAACATCGGTGATTCAATGGATCCCGGGAAGAAATAAGGATGCAGAAAATAACACCTTTTCTATGGTTCGATAAAAACGCTGAAGAAGCGATGAATTTTTACGTTGAGGTTTTTAAGGACTCGCCTTCTAGAGACGCAGCAGATTCAGAGATAATTGATATCCGCCGCTATCCTGAAGGCTTTAATGAAGGGCCAATGGCTAACATGGAAGGCAAGGTTTTAACTGGTACCTTCAAACTAGCCGGGCAGAAGTTCATGTGCCTTGATGGCGGTCCAGTATTCAAATTTACTCCAGCAATTTCGCTTTACGTGGAGTGCAAAGACCAGGCAGAAATCGATTATTTTTGGGAGAAAATGAGCGCCGATCCAAAATTTGAGCAATGCGGCTGGCTATCTGATAAGTTCGGTCTTAGTTGGCAGATCATCCCTAAGAACATGGACGAGCTAACAAAGTCGAAGGCTGGCTTAGAAGCAATGCTTAAAATGAAGAAGATCATCATAGCCGACATGGAAAAAGCATCTTTAGGAAAATAGGCGCCGATGACGCAGTTTGAGACTGTTGATGAGTATATTGCCGCTCAGCCCAAAGAAATTGAACTAAAATTGGACGCAATTAGGAAAATTGTTAAGGAAGAAGCGCCGGAGGCAGCTGAAAAGATCAGTTACAGAATTCCCTACTACAGTCTAAATGGTCGCCTGCTCTATTTTGCAGCTCAAAGTCACCACATCGGTATATACGCAATGCCTTCCGCTATCAGAAAATTTACGAAGGAACTAGAGCCATATAGTACTTCAAAAGCCACCATCCGCTTTCAGTATGATAAGCCGCTGCCTGTGGGCCTTATTCGTAAAATTGTTAAGTTTAGAGTCAAAGAAAACTTGCAAAAGTGAGCCACCAAGTAATTTATGTACCCGGCCTAGGTGATAATCGAAAGTATTGGCAGCCTCAGATTCTCTGGCTGTGGCGTTTGTTTGGGCTAAAGGTTCACTTCCTTGCGATGGGATGGGCTGATGAAGAAAAGTTTTCTTCAAAATTAGAGCGACTACTAGATAAAATTGACGAGTTAAAAAACGATAAAAACACGCTATCACTCGTAGGTGTCAGTGCTGGAGCAAGTGCTGTAATAAATGCCTATGCCGCACGTTCCAAAGATGTAAATAAAGTAATTCTTATATGTGGTAAGGTTAACAACCCTCAAGCGGTTAACCCTATGTACTACCAAAAGAATCCTGCATTTAAAGAATCCTTATTTGCTGTAGGCGATAGTCTTAAGAAAATTAGCAAAAACGAAAGACATAGAATTATGTCTATTCACCCACTCAAGGATTTTCTTGTTCCGGTGGAAGATACAAAAATCGATGGCGCTATTGAAAAGACTGTACCTACCACAGGTCATATACTCAGTATTTTCTATGCAATTATATTTGGGGTTAGATCGATCGCGCGCTTTATAAATAGCTAAATTATTTACGAAGCAATTTACCAAAAACTTGACCCCAGAACTTTCGGCGCTGAATTTGAGTCTGTCTTCTATTTTCGGCCTCTGTGTTATCAAGAACAGTACGCCTATCTACCAAGTTAGGATTGCTAAAATAACCAAATAGTCTCTCTCTTGTGAAGCCATCTAGCGGCGCATACTCAGGGCTTTTTTGCAGAATGGACCTGACGGCCATAGAAGTACCCTCTGGCCCAAAAACAACTTCAATGCTTTCTGGTGCAACATTACCTGCTGGATGTGTCTGATTAAATAGATATCGATCGCCGCTTCTAGACCTAGTTAGAGCAAGTGCTGGAAGCATCCTCACAGGAAAGTTGGGGTTTTGAGTCATTGTCTGGCCGTCAATAAGAACAACCATGTCGCCTTTTACTGGTGTGTACTTTTTAACTCTCTCGGATGGAAACCGGATAAATGCTCCATCAAATGCAGCTTTAAGATCTGCATCTGTAACTTCATTACTAGGGGGCGCCTCTGGAGGGCTAATTGTTGTCGCTTCTGCCATTTTTTGTTTTTTTGTTTAACTAATATCATATTACCATAAGCACAGTAAAAAGTCAACCCATTATGCTTGCAAAAATGTCGGTTTGTGTAAAAATAGCGCAGTGGCACGACAACTAAGATATTCTAAAGAATTACCACCAGATGTTAAGCGCATAGATCCCCGCCAGTGGCAACACCTGCAGCGCCGTTTGGATTCCGTCCGTATGCAGTTCCCTGAGATGGTGCTAGTCGGTGGTACTGCGCTTAGACTATGGAGAGAGATTCGTGATATGCCGGTTCCGGAAGAAACCGCTTCACCCGATATAGATATACTTCAGCCTGGCCTTCGAGGATACAAAAAATATAATTCGCCGGAGACTGGTTCGGTAGATGTTTACCCTACTCTTGAGGCGATAGAGCCACCTCGATTTACGACAATTAATCATAATTTCAGACCTCTAGACATAACCACCCCAGCTCATTTGTTGGTACATTATGGCGGTACTATCATTGATCACACAGCTAGACAACTCGATATTAAGAAGCATGTTAACTATTACCGGATTGCTAGAAATATGGTTACATCAGGTGAAATTGAGGTTTATTCTTGCGTAGTAGCAAGCCATTATGGCTATCACATCCTGGATCTACTTAAACAAGCCGATCAGCACTTGCCCTATTCAGCTTTAAGAGGCAAGTCAGCGCCAATAGATGGCCAAATTTCTGATGATCATATGAGAGCCAGATTGCTAGATCTAGGATTACCCCATTATAGGCTGGACTGGACAGTAGCTAATATCCCACCAGATAAAAGGGCTAGTTTTTTTAAAAGCGAGATTGATGGGTTGCTAGACGAAGTAGCTGCGTCTGCTGGAGAGCTACCACCAGACTACAATTATTGATTATCTGTTTGGCAGGCCCGCGTAACCACTGCTTTGGCTAACATCTCAGCGGTGAATGCTGGCGCCATAGGGTCAGGTTGAGGCTCTGGAAAATACTCTGCTGCGTGCGCCTCCAAGAGTGCAACTTCTCCAATCGTTAGAGGTTCAAGACCCTGTTCCATCTTAAAATAAACCCCTCTTACCAACTCTAAAGCCTGGGTATCAGACAAAACACCGTCAGTTACAAAAGCGGCGTCACTTAAGTGTCCGTACGGAATTTCTAGCATTTTTGTACTCTAACACAAAATACAGATCTTTGGGGAGCGTATAATTTGGGTATGAAGAAACAAAAGCCGGTCG
>DASRGY010000020.1:0-7379 GCA_035650795.1 Saccharimonadales bacterium (SeqCode) | reverse complement strand
ACATGGGGTCGGTTGAATTATGATATATGGGTCTACGCTGATAAATGGACTATGGGTCCTCTAAGGATTGCCCTTTTTGCGTTTTGGTTCGCTACGCTTTTCTGGCTGGTTCGCCGCTACGAAAGACAAATTAACAGTTTTACTAAAGGTCTTTTAGAGCTTCTTGGGCGAAATAGCTTATTTGTATATACCGTACATGCGTTCATAGTTTTTGTTTTAAGAATGTATTTTATTCCCCTTAAAACAAACTTTTGGCAAAATTTTTTAATAACTACAGCAGGAATGGCCGTATTGATTTTTGTGACCCTGCTTTATAAAAAGTTTCAAGTCTGGCTGGGCTCTAACGACCCGTATACAAGGCTAAAACTAGTATTTAAGGACGTCTCTAGCTCTTAAGCTATAAAGATTTATTGGTTAAAACCTGTAGGCTCCGGCTATAAATCTGTGGGCGCTCGTTCAATAGGCCATGAGTTCCGGTTAGATATACAAAATAATCATGTGGTTTATGGGCCTTATTAAGACCTGAGTTCAGATCAGCAGAAAATTTAGGTGGGACTACCGTATCAAGATCGCCGACATGTATTTGGACGCGTGCATTTAGTTTGTCTAGATAAGAAAGTGGTGACGTGTCAGCCCAGAATTTTAGATCAGTTAATGGATTGCCGTAGCGTAACAGAACAGACTGTCTTATATTGTAAGCGGTTGGATTTGTGCGGTCAGATATTGGCACATAAGATCGGTACATGTCTTGTATACTCCCTACCGGCCCAGAGAGCAAGATAACGTCCTTAACTTCCGGAGATAAAACTGCAGCTCGGAGTGCAATGTATGCTCCCATGCTATGACCCCACAAGCTGATCTGTGTCTTATCTAGGTAGGCTGTTTTTTTCACTGCGGCAATAAGGCTCATCACATCTGTGTTGTATGCCATAGAGTAGTAGGCGCCTTCAGCTGATCCTGAGTGAATCGATAGGCCTTGACCTCTGAAGTCAGGTTTAATAACAACAAAACCGTGTTGAGAATATTCTTTCATATCAGGTAAATACGCCTTGTAAGTGGAGTAGGCTTTAGGTTTAACATATCCGTGGCATAGAATAATAACGGGGAAGCCATGCTTCGGTTTAGGGGTCGCCGGTATTGTCATGAGACCATATTCTGTAAGGTGGTCCGGCGGAACTTGGAAGCTAATAACTGATGAATCAGTGCCATTACTTATACCTAGGTCATTAATTTTTCTAAGAGGAACACTATCAAAATGGGCCTTTGCCGCTATCCTTAGATCCAGATTTCTATAGGCTTCTTCATCAGAGGCCGGAAACAGCTGGTCCTCAGCTAAAATACCTTTTTTTGCTCGGACTTCTTTATATGAATTTATATAAAATAAAGTGCTGATTACGATGAAGCTAACAACTAAAGCAAAACTTAGGGTATAGAATTTCCGAGGACGTTTTACTAACTTTGTCCATACAGACTCGGCTATTTTTTTTATTTTCATTTATCCCTTATTTTACAGTATAAAAAAACGATCCTTTTGTCCTGAACTTGTAATGACTGGACATATTTTTTGTCTCAGTGTTAGGCGAAAGGATCGTTATTCCGTTAATCCTCCCTCCAGCTAGGGCCATAGTAGCTGAAGTGTCTGTTAATCTAAATTAATGTTAAGGTACTAATCCGGCAATCTTCTGTCTAAATACTCTGGTGCTTAAGCTTGCGCCATCTGCGCGCCTGGAGTCTTCTGGATTTCTCAAGCCAGTTCTCGCTAATTTCTTCATACAAATCATCAAAACTTATTGACGATATACTAGTTGGTCTACCGACTACTAAATGTCTTCTTGAGTAGTCACCTTTTAGTATTCGATGCTTTTTCATCCGCTAACCTCCTTTTAAGCGATTGCACCTACAGAGTAATAGATATTAAGTGCTTATGCTGTTAAACAATCGTGAAGAACTGTGTGAGATTTTTAACGCATCAATTGTTGAATATCCTCGTAATAGTTTTCACTGTCCAGATAGTCAGGTGAGGCTATGCTTTACCTATTAAAATTAAGGAGGTAAAAAGTGCTCTTAACTATTGTTATAGTCCTAGGTATCCTTTGGCTTCTCGGTTTAATAGCCCACATAGGTGGGGGGCTAATTCACCTGGTTCTGTTAATTGCTCTTATTGTTCTGGTTTACGATTTTGTTACTCGCCGCAGACACCATGTCTAGCTCTATGGGTGACGTCGATGCTTGAGCTGAGCTAGATGTAGGCGGACACTATGGTGATGCAAGACGTTTTTAGCTTCATGTAGTTCTTCCTGCGTACCGGCTGACTCTACCATTCTCTCAGCGCGGCTTAGCGCGTCTTTAGCTTCTTGTTCACTAACTTCTTCGGTAGTGGTGATATCATCCGTTACAAAGCGGGCAGATTTACCGCTGGTCTGTAATATTCCTCCGTAGACGGCAAAGTGTTCCATCTGGCTATCTGGTTCATCGGCAGTCTTACGGATGCTCAAGACACCAGGAGAACCAGCCGAGAGTAGGGGCATATGATCTTCAAATATGGCTATCTGGCCATCTTTAGTCGGTACTAAAACTTCATAGGCTTCTTTGTCATATTTAACACCACTAGCAGAAATTAGTTGGAATTGCAGCACTATTTAACCTCCTCGATCTTGCCCTTCATATAAAAGGCCTGTTCACTCTTACTGTCGTGCTTGCCGTCTAAGATCTCACGGAAGCCTTTAATCGTGTCCGCAAGAGATACATAAGCCCCCTTAGTACCGGTAAAGGCTTCGGCGACAAACATTGGTTGAGTCAAAAATCGCTGGATGCGTCTTGCCCGAGCGACTAGTTCTTTATCTTCGTCTGACAATTCTTCCATTCCCAGGATCGCAATAATGTCCTGTAGGTCTTTATAGCGCTGTAAAATACGTTGGACTTCTCGGGTAACGTCGTAGTGCTCCTGACCAATAATCTCTGGATCTAGTGCTGTAGAGCTTGAGTCAAGCGGATCCACCGCAGGATAAAGGCCTAACTCAGTCAGTGACCGGCTTAAGACTACAGTTGAATCTAAGTGCGCAAAAGTGGTTGCTGGAGCTGGGTCGGTAAAATCGTCAGCCGGTACATATACGGCTTGGACAGAGGTAACAGAACCTTTCTTGGTCGAGGTAATCCGCTCCTGTAGATCACCCATTTCAGTGGCTAGATTGGGCTGGTACCCCACGGCGCTCGGCATACGGCCTAGCAGCGCTGAAACCTCAGAACCGGCTTGGGTGAAACGGAAAATGTTATCGATAAACAACAGTACGTCAGCGCCTTCGCCCTCATCACGAAAACTTTCGGCGATAGTTAGCCCAGTTAGGCCTACTCTAAGACGAGCACCTGGCGGCTCGTTCATTTGGCCAAAAACTAGAGCAGTCTTGTCTAATACTCCAGACTCCTTCATTTCAAAGTAGAGGTCATTTCCCTCACGTGTACGCTCGCCGACGCCAGCAAAAACTGATTTACCTTTATGGAACTTGGCAATATTGTTAATAAGCTCTTGAATAAAAACAGTTTTGCCAACACCTGCACCGCCAAATAACCCGACCTTGCCCCCCTTTATAATCGGGCAAATAAGGTCGATAACTTTAATACCTGTTTCTAAGATTTCAGTTTTAGCACTCTGTTCTTCTAAGCTTGGTGATTTAGCATGAATGGAACTTGTACCTCCTTTGGGTACTGGCTTGTCGTCTATTGGTTCTCCAATAACATTAAACATGCGGCCAAGTGTGCTATCACCAACAGGTACGGAGATTGGTGCACCAGTATCAGTAACTACCGAACCGCGTTTTAGGCCGTCTGTTGGACCCATTGCAACTGCCCGCACAGAACTTTTGCTTAGATGCTGCGCCACTTCTAGCACTAATCTTTCACCGGCTCGGTCAACTTCTAAAGCGTTATAAATTGCTGGCAGATTGCCAGGAAACTCGATGTCAACTACAACACCAACAATCTGGACAATTTTACCTTTGGTGCTGGGCGTTAGCTTGGTGGTTGTTGGCATATCTTTCACTCCTCCTTATGCGATTGCTTCTGCGCCGCCAACGATTTCGGCAATTTGCTGAGTAATGTCAGCTTGGCGGGTGGCGTTAAATTCTAATGTTAAAGCGTCAATTAAATCACCAGCGTTGCGGTTAGCATTGTTCATACTTATCATCCGCATTGCGTGTTCGCTTGCAGCGGCCTCAATTCGCGCTCGGCGAAGGCTGGACTCAAAATAAAGCTTAAGTGCACTCTCCAAAACCACTTCAGGGCTTGGTTCAAATTCAAAAACTATATTAGGCTCGTTTTCATTCTCGGTCGTCTCTGTGGGTGGCTGTACCGGCAGGATCTGTAATGAGCGGACTTTAGCGACCATAGTTGAAATCGGTTCAGTATAAAGTAAGATGACTGCTCCAAAACGGCCGTCTTCAATACCTTCCGTCATAGTTTTAAGTACGGATGCAAAAATATTCACTTCAGGATTATCAGGGGTGTCTTCATATGCACCTAGAAGCTCGAGGTTAGACCCGCGCGAAAAATGCTTTGCGCCTTTGCGCCCAAATACAACTACATATGGCTGCACTCCCTGTTGATTGTCCTCTTTGAAAGCCTTAGCAGCAGCGTTAAAAATATTAGCATTGTAAGCGCCAGCTAGACCGCTGTCACTACTAAATATTATGTAAAGCTTGCCTTTGGAAGCCGGTGGGTTAAAGAAGGGATGGTGTGCTGCTTCAACGCTATTGGTCAATCGTCTTAGAATAGCTAAAGCGGCATCACTGTAAATTCTTGAACGTTGGGCGACTTCTTGAATACGACGCAATTTAGCAGCGGCCACTAGCTCCATGGCCTTTGTGATCTGCTTGGTGTTGGAAACAGATCTAATGCGTCGTTTAAGAATCTGGGTGGAAGCCATTACTTAGCCTCCTGAGCTTGGTCTTGAACGCTTGTCTTTTTATCATCTAGCTGCTTATACTGCTTGGCTACTTGCTCCGTTGCATTAATGATCATCTTTTTAATTTGATCACTGGGCTTCTCTCCTCTTTGTAGCTCATCGACTAGTTTTTTGTGTTTGTGTTCTAGCGTCGAAAGTAGAGCATTTTGGGCCGCCTTAATATTTTCAATTGGGACGCCATCAAAAGCGCCTTCAGTGGCTGCAATAATACTGGCAGCTTGTTGCCAGAGCGGTAAAGGACTGTATTGAGGTTGTTTCAGGATCTCAGTCAGAAGTCGCCCGCGCGTTAGACGCGCTTGGGTTTCGGCATCAAGATCACTTGATAACTGAGAAAAAGCTGCCAGTTCTCGGTACTGCGCTAACTCTAAGCGCAGCCGACCAGCTACAGCTTTCATAAGAGGTGGCTGAGCATTGCCACCGACACGGGAGACGGATAAACCAACTGAAATAGCTGGGCGAATACCCTGATAGAATAAGTCCGATTCAAGATATATCTGACCATCTGTGATTGAAATAACATTGGTTGGAATATAGGCGCTAACATCGCCAGCTTGGGTTTCAATGATGGGTAAAGCGGTTAGAGATCCCGCGCCTTTAGCATCGGATAATTTAGCAGCCCGCTCTAATAGTCGGGAGTGTAAATAGAATACATCACCTGGATAGGCCTCACGCCCTGGTGGCCGACGAAGTAGTAATGACATCTGTCGATAAGCCACGGCATGTTTAGAAAGGTCATCATAAATTATTAGGGCGTGTTGCTTGTTGTCGCGGAACCATTCACCAATAGCACAGCCAGCATATGGGGCAAGGTACTGGAGGGGGGCAGGGTCGGAAGCTGAAGTCGCCACAATAATCGTGTTTTCCATAACGCCTTCATGCTTGAGGCGCTCGATAAGGCGAGCAATACGAGCATTTTTTTGACTGACAGCAACGTAAATATTAATGATTCCAGTCTTCTGCTTAGACTGATTAATCATGGTGTCAATAGCCACGGCTGTTTTGCCTGTCTGGCGATCACCATAAATTAATTCACGCTGACCACGGCCGATAGGAATCATTGCATCGATAGCTGTAACTCCGGTGGGGACTGGTTCATGAACGCTTTTTCGGGTTAAAACTCCCGGAGCTGGTTTTTCAATTTCGCCTCGGTCTTTTGTTTTAATCGGACCCTTACCATCAAGCGGATTACCGAGTGGATCGATTACCCGTCCAAGAAGTTCCGGACCAACAGGAACAGATAAAATTTTTCCAGTTAAGTGCACTCTTGCTCCAGCCTTAACTGACTGGTCATCGCCGAGCAATACCGCGCCAATCTCATCTTCTAATAAATTAAGGGCAAAGGCGGTTACTTTTTGGGCGCTTACGCTGTCGATTTCAACCATTTCGGCATAACCGGCGTCGCGTAAGCCGTAAATCCAAGCCACCCCATCACCAACTCGGGTAACAACCCCAGCAGAACGTTCATCACCTGTTTCTTTTAGATCGGCAATTGCTCGTCGGACTTCATCAGCCAAGCTTTTAACACTAGTATCTAGGTTTGCCATCACACTCCTCTCTTGATTTCAAGTAAACGTCTAGCGATAGTACTATCCCAGACATGTTGAGCGGTCTCAATACGAATTCCACCAATCACTGCTTTATCTGGCTTTTCGATTAAAGAAACTTCCTTAACTTTAGTGGCCTTTTTGAGGCGGGCAGCTATATCAGTTTTTAGTTGTCGGGAAAGCTCACGAACCGATGTTATTTGAGCTTTGACTAGTAGGCCACGAACTTCCAGCTCGTAGGCAATATCGTCCATTAACAGATCGGCATCTTTAGTTTTTTTTGATACAACCAGAACTGCCGCCAGGTGAAGAGAGATAGTCTTTGGTGGCTGTTTATCTAAAAGTTGGTCAACCGCGTAGCGGGCAAGAGAACGACGCGAAAAGCCGATCATCTCACTACCTCCTTTATAGAGTCTTCAATTAGTCTTCTATCTTCACGCTCGTCAATTTTGCGATGCAAAACCTTCTCGGTAGCTCCAGCTACTAGACTTGCCAATTCGCTTTTTAGATCTTGGTAGAGTTTGTTATGTTCCTGATCCAACTGTTCCTGAGCTTCTTTAATAATACGGCTAGCTTGTTCCTGGGCGGTAGATTCAGCTGCGGCAACTATTTCTTTAGCCTGGTTTCGAGCTTCCGTTAAAGCTTGATCGGCTTGCCCGCGGGCTTTGTGTAGAATTTCCGTAGCTTTTTCTTCAGCTTTTTCCAGGGCTTCCTGGGTGGCTTTAGCCTGGACAAGGCTTTCCTCTAGAGTTTTACGGCGGGCTTCTATAGTCGATACTAATCTAGGGAACACCCAGCGATTAAGAATTAATAGAACAATTACGAAAGTGATTAGCTGAAAAATAAACGCTTTGAGATTAATTCCGAGTGAAGAAATT